>NZ_JALQDQ010000019.1:0-59405 GCF_023631105.1 Caballeronia sp. AZ10_KS36
AGATAAACCTTCCTCTGATACTTCGTGTGAGACTCTTGATACTTTCGCTTGCCCGGCTCCGAAGAACCGGCCGCACTCACCATCAAGCGCCCACACTTATCGGCTGTTAGTTTTTAAAGAGCAATCCGCCAAGACTTTCAACTTTACCGCACCGAGAACCTCGCTCAGCACCGCTTCGTCTTGCGTCGCTGCATCAGCAGCAGAGAAACGAGATTATGTACGTCGTTTCGGTCAGTGTCAACAAGTTTTTGAAGCATTTCACTCGTCAACCGCGCTTGGAACACTTCTTATCTTCCAAGCCCACCACGACACCACCTTTCCCGCTTCCTTCGCGTTCGTTGAATCGCGAAGGAACGGAATTCTAGTGACCGGGACGGCAATACGCAAGGGTCCCGCGCAAGAAATTATCGATGTTTGAACGCCGGTTTGCGCTTCTCGACAAACGCCGCCATTCCCTCCTTCTGATCCTCGGTCGCGAACAGCGAATGAAACAAACGCCGCTCGAAGTGGACGCCTTCGGCGAGCGTCGTCTCGTAGGCGCGGTTCACCGACTCCTTGGCCATCATCACCGCGGGCAACGAGAAGCCGGCGATGACGGTGGCAGCCTCGACAGCCTCGTCGAGCAGACGCTCCGCCCCGACCACGCGTGACACCAGTCCCGCACGCTCGGCTTCGGCGGCATCCATCATTCGCGCCGTAAGGCACATGTCCATCGCTTTTGCCTTTGACACGGCACGCGGCAACCGCTGGGTGCCACCCGCTCCCGGAATCACCCCGAGCTTTATTTCAGGCTGACCGAACTTCGCCGTGTCCGCCGCGATGACGATGTCGCACATCATGGCCAACTCGCAGCCGCCGCCGAGCGCGAACCCGGCCACCGCCGCGATGACCGGCTTTCGAATGGACCGGATCGTCTCCCAGTTTCGCGTGATGTAGTCGCCTTTGAAGACGTCCATATAGGAATACTTGGCCATCATGCCGATGTCCGCGCCCGCCGCAAAAGCCTTCTCACTGCCGGTCAGCACGATCGCGCCGATGTCGTCGTCCGCATCGAACGCCTTCAGGGCCGCGCCGAGTTCATCCATTAACGCGTCGTTCAGCGCGTTCAGCGCCTTCGGACGATTCAGCGTAACCAGTCCTACCCGCCCGCGTGTCTCGACCAGCAGATTCTCGTAAGTCATGCGCTCCTCCTAGCGATCCTCAGGTAAGCCCTAATGAAAAGACCTCTTCTCCGTCATCTCGATAATGCTAACATCACCAACCAACCGGTCGGTCAATTAATCCGGCCGCGACGTCCTTCACTTCCGTTCTCGCGACCATGACACATCCGCTATTCACTAAGCATGAGGCGATGCTCGACAAAGCTCTCGCCGCCATCGAAACCCGCGGCTACTGGAGCCCGTTCGCCGAAATGCCCAGTCCCAAAGTGTACGGGGAAACCGCCAACGCGGACGGAGAAGCGACGTTCAAGGCGCACCTCGGCAAGACGTTCGAGCTGGACCAACCGTCGACGGGCGAAACCGTCGGCAAAGAGCAATCGCCTTTCGGCATCGCGCTCGATATTCGCTATCCGAAGGCGGACCCGGACGCGCTCATTCACGCCGCTGCGAAAGCGCAAGCCGAATGGCGCGCCGCCGGGCCGCAGGCTTGGGTCGGCGTGAGCCTCGAGATCCTGTCACGTCTGAATCGCGCGAGCTTCGAGATCGGCTACAGCGTGATGCACACCACCGGACAGGCTTTCATGATGGCCTTCCAAGCAGGCGGCCCGCACGCGCAGGACCGCGCGCTCGAGGCCGTGGTCTACGCCTGGGACCAGTTGCGCCGGATTCCTGCCGAAGCGCACTGGGAAAAGCCGCAGGGCAAGAATCCGCCGCTCGCCATGCAGAAGCGTTACACCGTCGTGCCTCGCGGCACGGGGCTCGTGCTCGGCTGCTGCACCTTCCCGACGTGGAATGGATACCCCGGCCTCTTCGCGGATCTCGCCACCGGCAACGCCGTTATCGTCAAACCACACCCCGGTGCGATCCTGCCGCTGGCAATCACCGTCCGAATCGCCCGCGAGGTGCTTCGCGAAGCGGGCTTCGATCCCAACATCGTCACGCTGCTCGCAACTGAACCGGACGATGGCGCACTCGTTCAGCAGCTCGCGGTTCGCCCCGAGATCAAGCTCATCGACTTCACCGGTAGCACGCAAAACGGCACCTGGCTCGAGCGCAATGCGCATCAGGCTCAGGTCTACACCGAGAAGGCGGGCGTCAATCAGATCGTCATCGATTCCGTCGACGACATGAAAGCCGCCGCCCGCAATATCGCGTTCTCGCTCGCGCTTTACTCCGGCCAAATGTGCACCGCGCCGCAAAACATCTATGTGCCGCGCGACGGCATCCGTACCGCCGACGGTCACCTGAGCTTCGACGATGTCGCGAAGTCGCTCGCCAGCGCGGTCGAGAAGCTGACCTCCGATCCGGCGCGCGCCGTCGAACTGATCGGCGCAATCCAGAACGAAGGCGTCGTCGCGCGCATTGCCGAGGCGCGTGGAATTGGCGAGGTGCTGCTCGATAGCCAGATACTCGCCCATCCGGTTTTCCCCGACGCACGCATTCATACGCCTCTCGTGCTAAAGATGGACGCGCGCTCCGACCAAGCGAAGTTCACCAACGAATGGTTCGGGCCCATCTCGTTCGTCATCGCAACGGATTCGACCGCGCACTCCCTCGACCTCGCCGGCTCGATCGCTCAGGAGCACGGCGCGCTCACGTTGTCCGTCTACAGCACCGACGACGCCGTTATTCACTCCGCGCATGAGGCCGCGATACGCGGGGGCGTCGCGCTTTCAATCAATCTGACCGGTGGCGTGTTCGTCAATCAGTCGACCGCGTTTTCGGACTTCCACGGCACCGGCGCGAACCCGGCCGCCAACGCTGCGCTCGCGGATGCCGCCTTCGTCGCGAATCGCTTCCGCGTTGTCCAGAGTCGGGTCCATGTTGCGCCGAAAGCAACGCCCGCGGAAGCTGACCAAACGGCATAGGCGAAAACGACAAGCCGCGAAACCGTGCAATCGGCTTATGCCGTTCGGCCGAATGGAAAGCGGCGTGCAGCACGTCTAGTATCGGCGGGTGAGTGAGCAACGCAGCCGGCACGTGCCCAAGGAGATGCCATGTCAGAGAAGTCTGTCCTGTACCACATCGACGGCGATACGCGCGTCGCGACCATTACGCTGAACCGCCCGGACAAGCTGAACAGTTTCACGCGCGAGATGCACGGCCATCTCAGCCACGCGCTCACGGAGATCGAGGCCAGCAACGCGCGCGCGGTCGTCATCACGGGCGCGGGGCGCGGCTTCTGTGCGGGGCAGGACTTGGCCGACCTCGACTTCACGCCCGGTTCGATGTCCGATCTCGGCGAGCTGATCGACGCGCACTTCAATCCGCTCGTGCGTCGCCTGCAGACGATGCCGCTTCCCGTCATCGCAGCCGTCAACGGCACGGCCGCCGGCGCGGGAGCGAATCTGGCGATGGCGTGCGACATCGTCATCGCCGCGCGCTCGGCGAGCTTCATCCAGGCATTCGTGAAGATCGGCCTCGTTCCCGATTCGGGCGGGACGTGGCTGCTGCCGCGCCGCGTCGGCGAAGCGCGGGCCCTCGCCCTCGCGCTCACCGGCGAGAAATTGAGCGCGGATAAGGCGGAAACCTGGGGCATCGTGTGGCGGGTCGTCGAAGACGGTGAATTGCAGCAGGCAGCCGCGCAACTGGCGGCGCAACTCGCGCAACAGCCGGCGCGCGCAGTGGCCGCAATCAAACAACTGATGCGTGCGAGCGCGAACAACACGTTCGACGCCCAGCTCCATCTCGAACGCGACATTCAGCGCGAACTCGGCGCATCGCCCGACTATGTCGAAGGCGTCGCTGCGTTCAAGGAGAAGCGCGCGCCGCGCTTCGAGGGCCTGTAAGACCATTACCGGAGAGACCTGTGACGCCTCAACAGCTTGCGGAAGCCACCGCCAAGGCCATGTACGAAGCGGACGCTTGCTCGCGCGCGCTCGGCATCGAGTTGATCGAAGTGCGCCCCGGCTACGCGCGCCTGCAGATGAACGTCCGTCCGGACTTTCTCAACGGTCACGCCATCTGCCACGGCGGTCTCATCTTCACGCTTGCGGATTCCGCGTTCGCTTTCGCGTGCAATTCGTACAACGTGAGCACGGTCGCGGCGGGCTGCTCGATTGAGTTCTTGCGGCCCGTGCAAGGCGGCGACCGGCTGACTGCGGAGGCGGTCGAACAGACATTGAGCGGACGCGCCGGCATCTACGACATCCGCGTGACGAACCGCGATAGCGAAACCGTGGCGATGTTTCGCGGCAAGTCGGCACAAATCAAGGGAACCGTGATTCCCGTCTGACGGGCCGTCCAGCGCACCGAGACAGCGAGCATGAAGGAGACACCGATGACCACAGCATTGCCGCTCGATCCGATCGAAAAGGCGAGCCGCGACGAACTCGTCGCGCTGCAACTGCAACGCCTGAAATGGACGCTCAAGCACGCCTACGAGAACTCGCCGGTCTATAGGCGCAAGTTCGACGAAGGGGGCGTGCATCCCGACGAAGTGCAATCCCTCGCCGATCTCGCGCGGTTTCCGTTCACGACCAAGAAGGACTTGCGCGACAACTATCCGTTCGGCATGTTCGCCGTGCCGCAAGAGCGTGTCGCGCGCATTCACGCGTCGTCGGGAACCACGGGCAAGCCGACTGTCGTCGGCTACACCGCGGCAGATATCGACACGTGGGCGGATCTAGTCGCGCGTTCGATTCGCGCAGCGGGCGCGCGGCGCGGCGACAAGGTGCACGTGAGCTATGGCTACGGCCTCTTCACCGGCGGGCTCGGCGCGCACTACGGCGCCGAACGCGCGGGGCTGACCGTGATCCCGTTCGGCGGCGGGCAAACCGAGAAGCAGGTGCAACTCATTCAGGACTTCCGGCCCGACATCATCATGGTCACGCCGAGCTACATGCTGTCCATCGCGGACGAGCTCGAGCGGCAAGGCTTCGATCCGTCGAACTCGTCACTGCGCATCGGCATTTTCGGGGCGGAGCCGTGGACGAACGACATGCGCCATGCCATCGAGCAACGCATGGGTATCGATGCCGTGGACATCTACGGATTGTCGGAGGTCATGGGACCGGGCGTCGCGTCCGAGTGCGCCGAGACCAAGGACGGCCCGACGATCTGGGAAGATCACTTCTATCCAGAGATCATCGATCCCGAAACGGGCGAAGTCCTGCCCGATGGCGAATTCGGCGAGCTTGTGTTCACGTCGCTCACGAAGGAAGCGTTGCCGATCATCCGCTATCGCACACGCGATCTGACGCGCCTTTTGCCCGGCACCGCACGCACGATGCGCCGCATGGAGAAGATCACCGGCCGCTCCGACGACATGATGATCGTGCGCGGCGTCAACGTGTTCCCGACGCAGATCGAGGAATTGCTGCTGAAGCGTCCGGTGCTGGCGCCGCACTATCAGATCGTGCTGACGAAGGACGGCCCGCTCGACGTGCTGACGCTCAACTGCGAGCCGTGTCCCGAGTCGGCACAGGATGTCGCCGCGCTGGAAAGCGCGAAGACCGCGCTTGCCTACGACATCAAGGCGCTGATCGGCGTGAGCGCGGTCGTGAACGTCCTTGCGGTCAATGGCATAGAGCGGTCGGTCGGCAAGGCGCGGCGTGTAGTCGACAAGCGCAAGTTAAGCGCGTAAGCGTCCCTGCGTTCAGGAGTTCGGCATCAGCAGCCACATCCGGCCGCCCTGCTTCATACGCCCGGCAAGGTCGCCGGCGTTGTCGCCGAGGCCCCAGAAATAATCGGCGCGCACGCCGCCCTTGATCGCCGTGCCGGTGTCCTGCGCGAAGACGAGGCGGTTCATCGGCTGGTTGCTGAGCGGCCGCGTGGTTTGCAGGAACACGGGCGTGCCGAGCGGAATGGCGGACGGATCGACAGCAATCGAACGTTCGGGTGTGAGCGGCACGCCGAGCGCGCCGACGGGACCATCGCCGAGACTCGCGCTCATCACGTCGTTCGCGGGCATCTCGCGAAAGAACACGAAGCGCGGATTCACGTCGAGCAGCGCATCGACGCGCGCCGGGTTCGCCTTTGCCCAGGCCTTGATGCCCTGCATCGTCGCCTGCGCGGGCGTGAGTTCGCCGCGATCGAGCAATTCCTTGCCGATGGATCGGTACGGCTGGTTGTTCGTCCCGCCGAAGCCCACGCGCATGACGCTGCCGTCTTCCATCACGATGCGCCCCGACCCCTGCACTTGCAGGAAGAACGCTTCGATCGGGTCGTCGACCCACACGAGTTCGTTGCCGTTCAGCACGCCGGAGCGTTCGAGCTGCGCGCGCGCCGGCAGCGCGGAGCCAGGCTTGTACCGATACGGCCAGCGGTACAACGCGTACTGATACGCCCCATGGCGCGTGCGCGAACCGCGCAGCAACGGCTCGTAATAGCCGGTCACGAGGCCGTCGACGGTGCCGTCCGTATTAGCGAGCTGGAACGGCGTGAAATACGCTTCGAAGAAACTGCGCGCCGCCGACATGTCCAGATCGTCGAGGCTTTGCGCCGCCGCGCAGGCCTTCTGCCATCCGGGCTGGCGCGCGAGCCGGCTGCAGTTTTGTCGCAGCGCAGCCGTCGCGCCGATCAGGCTATCGTCCTGCCAGCCGGGAACCTGCTGCCAACTGACCGCGGTCAGTCGCGACGACGCGCGCTGGCCCGTGGTGATGGGGGTGCCGCCCGCCGTGCTCGGCCCCGGCTTCACGTAACTGCCGCCGCCGCACGAGGCGAGCAGCACGGCCGTTGCAATCGACGCGGCCCAGGCCGCTCCTCGCGCGGCGCGTGGCGCTAACCGCATACAATGCTCGTTCTTGATGGGAACCGCCATGTCTGATCTGTTCGACGAATATCCAATGCTGATCTTCGCGCTCGAGGCGCTCGTGGCGCTCGGGCTCTTGATTTTCATCGTCGCGTGGACGGCTTCAGGCAAAAAGAAACACCAGAACCGCGCGAACGACTCGGCCAAACGCCGCTAACTTGCGCTTGCCCGCTGCTTGCCCAGTCAGTGCAGCGTGCGCGGCACGTGCAGCGCGAATTCCGCGATAGGCGCTTCGAAGCGTTCGCCGTCGTCCGCCACGCAAAAATACTCGCCGCGCATGGTGCCCACCGGCGTCGCGATCACAGCCCAGCTCGTATATTCGAACTGCTCGCCCGGCGCAAGCAGCGGCTGCTGCCCGACCACGCCCAGTCCCTTCACTTCCTGGACCTGGTTGTCGCTATCCGTGATGATCCAGTGACGCGAAATCAACTGAGCCGTCACGTGGCCCGTATTGCGGATCGTCAACGTGTAGGCGAAGGCGTATTGGCGGCTGTCCGGGTCGGACTGCTCGGGCATATATCGCGTCTCGACGGACACGGTGAATTCGTACTGGCTCATCGTCGTTCCAAGTCAATTCATCGCTGCGCTGCGCAAAAACAGCGCGCGGGTGCGCCGCTACTGGTCAGGCATTCTGCTTGATGCAGCCCGCGCCCGCAACACGGACGGGGCCTTGCGCGCGTTTTCCGCGCCGTCAAGCTGGCCGTCCGGCCGACTTACGCCAAAGACAACGCGCGTTAGAATCACGCTTCAGACCGTCGGCTGCACGCTCGGCCGCGCGAATCGAGTCTCCTGGTCCCTGCGGCCTCAAACCGGATACGTCCATGGCGCAATTTCACATCGCTCCCAGCATCCTTTCCGCCGACTTCTCGCGGCTCGGCGAGGAAGTCCGCAACGTCGTCGCCGCGGGAGCCGACTGGATTCATTTCGACGTGATGGACAACCATTACGTGCCGAATCTCACGATTGGCCCGATGGTGTGCGAAGCCATTCGTCCGCACACGGAAGTGCCTATCGACGTGCATCTGATGGTGCGGCCGGTGGATCGCATCGTGCCCGATTTCGCGAAAGCCGGCGCGAACGTGATCAGCTTTCACCCGGAAGGTTCCGACCACATCGATCGCACGCTTTCGCTCATTCGCGACCACGGCTGCAAGGCGGGTCTCGTCTTCAATCCCGCAACGCCGCTGAATTATCTCGATCACGTGATGGACCGGCTCGATCTCGTGCTGATCATGTCGGTGAATCCGGGCTTCGGCGGGCAGTCGTTCATTCCGGAAGCACTCAACAAGCTGCGCGAAGCGCGGGCGCGCATCGATGCGTACCGCGAGCGCACGGGCCGCGAGATTCATCTGGAAATCGACGGCGGCGTGAAAGTGGACAACATCGCGGAAATCGCAGCGGCCGGGGCGGACACGTTCGTCGCGGGCTCGGCCATTTTCGGCAAGCACGACTACAAGCAGGTCATCGACGCCATGCGCGCCGAACTGGCCAAATCGGGAGCGCAGCAATGAGCGACGTCATCGCGCCCCCGCCGGCATTCACGAACCGCCCTATCCGCGCCGCGATCATCGATCTGGACGGCACGATGGTCGACACCGCCGACGACTTCGTCGCCGCGCTCAACGGCATGCTCACGCGCGTCGGCATCGACCAGCCCGCCACGCGGGAAGAAGTCGTCGGCTACATCGGCAAGGGTTCGGAAAACCTGATCCGCAGCGTGCTCGGCGCGCGCCTGCCGCACCCGCAGGCCACCGCTCAGTTCGACGACGCCCTCGCCACCTATCAGAGCGAATACGCGAAGATCAACGGCAAGCATTCGACGCTCTTCCCCGAAGTCGAGGCAGGGCTCGAAGCCATGCGCGAACTCGGCATTGCGCTCGCGTGCGTCACGAACAAGCCGCATCGCTTCGCGGTGGAATTGCTGTCGCACTTCGGCATCGCGCAGTACTTCAAGGTCATTCTCGGCGGCGATTCCGTGCCGTTGAAGAAACCCGATCCGCTGCCGATGCTCACCGCATGCGAGCGGCTGGACGTGCTGCCGCGCGAGACGGTGGCAGTCGGCGATTCCGAAAACGACGCGCTCGCGGGCCGCGCCGCCGGCATGGCGACGCTCACGGTGCCCTACGGTTACAACCATGGGAAAGCCGTGCAATCGGTGAAATCCGATGGTATAGTTTCCTCGCTGCGCGCGGCCGCTTCGGCAATCGCTGCCACGCTCGCGCCGCCGAACACCACACTGACTGAATAGTCCATCTCTCATGTTTCTCAACAGAAAACGGAGTCTGAGCAGCATCGACCGGGGAGCCTGGCCCTGGCGTCGCTGGTCGCGCTAACCTCGCCCGAGGTACGCTGAAGTGACGTTGCGTTCTGCTTCACTCGCTTCAGCAGCCGTTTTTTGTTTCGCTGCGCATCCCCGCGCCGTTTCCGTTGATTGGTCGTACATCTCGTACATCGAGCCTTGCTTCGGCATGCGCCGTCTAGCGTCGCGCGCGGCATGTGCCGTACGCGCAGGCCGCCCACGTGACATCGAACTAGTTCGGTGCCGCGCGGCCAAGCTGCATCGACCGACAATCCGGCAAACGAGCCGCCCGCAGCGCCGTAAGCATCCCCTTTGACGCGCCCTGACAAAACGAACGCGTCGCTCAAGGACAGCAAGATGACCGAACTCGAATTCCAATCGCTGGCGAACGAAGGCTACAACCGCATTCCGCTGATCGCCGAAGCCCTCGCCGACCTCGAAACGCCGCTCTCGCTCTACCTCAAGCTCGCCCAGAGCGAGCGCAATGGCGCGAACTCCTTCCTGCTGGAATCGGTTGTCGGCGGGGAGCGGTTCGGGCGTTATTCGTTCATCGGCTTGCCGGCCCGCACGACGGTGCGCGTGCAGAACGGCGTGTCGCAAGTGGTCACCGACGGTACGGTTACCGAAACCGACGAAGGCGATCCGCTCGCGTTCATCGAACGTTTCCAGAAACGCTTCAAAGTGGCCATGCGCCCCGGCCTGCCGCGCTTCTGCGGCGGTCTCGCAGGATACTTCGGTTACGACGCGGTTCGCTACATCGAAAAGAAGCTCGCCGATACGGCCCCGCGCGACGACCTCAACCTGCCCGACATCCAGTTGCTGCTGACCGAAGAAGTCGCGGTCATCGACAATCTCGCGGGCAAGCTCTATCTCATCGTCTATGCAGACCCGACGAAGCCCGAAGCGTATGCAAAGGCGAAGCACCGTCTGCGCGAGTTGCGCGGCCGTCTGCGCGCGACGGTCCAGCCGCCAGTGACATCGGCGAGCGTGCGCACGGAGACGTATCGCGAGTTCGCGAAAGAGGACTATCTCAACGCCGTTCGTCGCGCGAAGGAGTACATCGCGGCGGGCGAGCTCATGCAGGTGCAAGTCGGCCAGCGTCTGATCAAGCCGTTCCGCGACAATCCGCTTTCGCTGTATCGCGCGTTGCGGTCGCTGAATCCGTCGCCGTACATGTACTACTACAACTTCGGCGGCGACGTTCACGTGGTCGGCGCATCGCCCGAAATTCTCGTGCGTCAGGAAAAGCGCGCCGAGGACCGTATCGTCACCATTCGCCCGCTCGCCGGCACGCGGCCGCGCGGCAACACGCCCGAGCGCGACGCCGAACTCGCCACCGAACTGCTGAACGATCCGAAGGAAATCGCCGAACACGTGATGTTGATCGACCTCGCGCGTAACGACGTGGGCCGTATCGCCGAGACGGGCTCGGTCGCGGTGACGGACAAAATGATCATCGAGAAGTACTCGCACGTTCAGCACATCGTGAGCTCGGTCGAAGGCCGACTCAAGCCCGGCATGAATAACTTCGACGTGCTTCGCGCGACGTTCCCCGCCGGCACGCTTTCCGGCGCACCGAAAGTCCGCGCGATGGAACTCATCGACGAACTCGAACCCGTCAAGCGCGGGCTGTACGGCGGCGCCGTCGGCTATCTGTCGTTCAGCGGCGAAATGGATCTGGCCATTGCCATTCGCACGGGTCTCATCCACAAGGGCAATCTATACGTGCAGGCCGCGGCGGGCGTCGTCGCGGACAGCGTGCCCGAATCGGAATGGCAAGAGACGGAGAACAAGGCGCGCGCCGTACTGCGCGCGGCCGAGCAAGTGCAAGACGGCCTCGACAGCGACTTCTGAGGAGACAAGACCATGCTGCTGATGATCGACAACTACGATTCGTTCACCTATAACCTGGTCCAGTACTTCGGCGAGCTCGGCGAGGACGTGCGCACGTATCGCAACGACGAAATCACGCTCGACCAGATCGCGGAGCTGCAACCCGAGCGCATCTGTCTCTCGCCGGGTCCAAGCAATCCGCAGCACGCGGGCATCACGCTCGACGTGCTGCGCGAATTTTCCGGCAAGCTGCCGATTCTCGGCGTCTGCCTCGGCCATCAGGCGATCGGCGAGGCATTCGGCGGGCGCGTCGTGCGCGCGCAGACCATCATGCACGGCAAGGTGAGCCAGATCGAGACGGACTGCAAGGGCGTCTTCTCCGATCTGCCGAAGCACTTCAACGTCACGCGCTATCACTCGCTCGCCATCGAGCGCGAGTCGTTGCCGGACTGCCTCGAAGTGTCGGCGTGGACGGCGGACGGCGAAATCATGGGCGTGCGCCACAAGGAACTCGCCGTGGAAGGCGTGCAGTTCCACCCGGAATCCATTCTTTCCGAGCACGGCCACGCGCTGCTCGAAAACTTCGTGAAGAACACGGCGTCCGGCAAGCGGGCTTAAGACCATGACGATCACTGCACAAGAAGCCCTGCAACGCACCATCGAGCATCGCGAAATCTTTCACGACGAAATGCTGCATCTCATGCGCCAGATCATGCGCGCCGAGATGTCGCCCGTGATGGCCGCCGCGATCATCACCGGCTTGCGCGTGAAGAAGGAAACCATCGGCGAGATCGCGGCGGCGGCGACCGTCATGCGCGAGTTCGCCAATCACGTCGACGTGGCGGACAACTCCAATTTCGTCGATATCGTCGGCACCGGCGGCGACGGCTCGCATACTTTCAACATCTCCACGGCGTCGATGTTCGTCACGGCAGCGGCCGGCGCGAAGGTGGCCAAGCACGGCAATCGCGGCGTGTCGAGCAAGTCGGGCAGCGCGGACGTGCTCGAAGCACTCGGCGTCAACATCGACCTCACGCCGGAGCAAGTGGCCGCCTCCATTGCCGAAACCGGCATGGGCTTCATGTTCGCGCCGAATCATCATCCGGCCATGAAGAACATCGCGGCCGTGCGGCGCGAACTCGGCGTGCGAACCATCTTCAATATTCTCGGGCCGCTCACGAATCCGGCGAGCGCGCCCAACCAGCTTCAGGGCGTGTTCCACGAAGACCTCGTCGGCATTCAGGTTCGCGTGATGCAGCGGCTCGGCGCGAAACACGTGCTCGTCGTGCACGGCAAGGACGGCATGGACGAAGTCTCGCTCGGCGCGGCGACGAAAGTCGGCGAACTGAGGCACGGCGAAGTGCGCGAGTACGAGATTCATCCGGAAGATTTCGGCTTGCAGATGGTCTCGAACCGGTCGCTCAAAGTGCAGGACGCGCAGGAGTCGAAGGCCATGCTGCTCGGCGCGCTGAACAACAAGGCGGGCGTCGCGCGCGAGATCGTCATACTGAACGCGGGCGCGGCGCTCTACGCCGCCGACAGGTGCGAATCGATCGCCGACGGCATGACCGCCGCGCGCGAAGCCATCGAAAGCGGTGCGGCGCGCGAGAAGGTCGAGGCCTTGGTACGCTTCACGCAGCAATTCACGAAATAACGGAACCCATCATGAGCGACATTCTCGATCGCATCATCGCGGTCAAGCGCGAGGAAGTTCGCGCCGCCGAACAGAGCGCGCCGCTTGAAGAGCTGAAGCTCGAAGCGAGCGCGCGGGACCTGCGCGATTTCGTCGGCGCATTGCGCGCGAAGCACGCCGCCGGACAAGCCGCGGTGATCGCCGAAGTGAAGAAGGCGAGCCCGTCGAAAGGCGTGATACGCGAGGACTTCGTGCCCGCCGACATCGCGCGTTCGTACGAGAAAGGCGGCGCCGCGTGCCTCTCCGTGCTCACCGACGTGCAGTTCTTCAAAGGCAGCGTCGCGTATCTGGAAGAGGCGCGCGCCGCGTGCAGCCTGCCGGTGCTGCGCAAGGACTTCATCGTCGATCCGTATCAAGTGATCGAAGCTCGCGCGATGGGCGCGGACTGCATCTTGCTGATCGCAGCAGCACTGGAACTCTCGCAGATGCAGGACCTGGAAGCGTATGCGCATTCGCTCGGTCTCGCGGTCCTCGTCGAAGTCCACGACACCGACGAACTGCGCGACGCGCTCACGCTCAAGACGCCGCTCATCGGCATCAACAACCGCAATCTGCGCACGTTCCAGACGACGATCGACACGACCATCGGCATGCTCGAATCCATGCCGGACGACCGTATCGTGGTGACGGAATCGGGCATCCTGTCGCGTCTCGACGTCGAGCGGCTGCGCGCGATGCGCGTGAACACCTTCCTCGTCGGCGAGGCGTTCATGCGCGCCGACGACCCGGGCGCGGAACTCGCCCGCATGTTCTTCTAACCGGACTGCATCGTGGGAATCGAACGCGAAATCAAGCTGGCGCTGCCGCCGTCGCAACACGACGACGTGGCGCGTTTCTTCGACGAACGCGCCGGCGCGGGCAGGCCGTTCGATCTGGGCAACGTGTACTTCGATACGCCTCAGCTCGCGCTCGCCGAGGCCAAGGCCGCGCTGCGCCTGCGCCGCGCGCCGGACGAATGGCTGCAAACCTACAAGACGCTCGGCGAATCGCGCGCGGGCATGCACAGCCGCCACGAATGGGAAATGCCGGTGAAAGGCGAGGCGCTCGAAATCGACGCGCTGCTCGCCGCCTGCGACGACGAAGCCGCCCGCGAGGCGCTCGAAGCCGCCGCGCCGGAACTGGTCGCGCTGTTTCGCACGGACTACCGGCGCATCGTGTGGGACGTCGAGCATGAGGGCGCGCAGATCGAAGTGGCGCTCGATCTCGGCGAAGTGACGGCGGACGTCGACGGCGAAACGCGTCGCGCGGAAATCAGTGAACTGGAGTTCGAGTTGAAGTCCGGTAACGAACACGCGCTGGAAACGCTTTCCGCCGAAGTGCGCGGCGCGTTTCCCGAACTCGTTCCCGAAGATCTGAGCAAGGCGCAGCGCGGCTACCGGCTGCGCGAGCAGCCGCAAAGCGGTATTCAAGACGCCGAAGCATGAATCGCCAGTCTTCCCTCTTTGCGGAGCCGGACAGCGCGACGGACGCGCCCGCGTTCACCACGCTCGAAAGCCAGTTCGACGCGCTACCCGCCGACTGGCGGCGGCATCTGATGCCGTTCATCGAAAGCCGGCGCTACGCGACGCTCTGCGCGTTCGTGGATGCGGAGCGCGCCGCCGGCAAGACCGTCTATCCCGCCGACGTTTTTCGCGCACTGCGTCTGACGCGCCCCGGCGACGTCAAAGTGATCATTCTCGGCCAGGACCCGTATCACGGCGAAGACAAGGGCGCGCCGCAAGCGCACGGTCTCGCGTTTTCGGTGCCCGCGCCGGTGCGCCCGCCGCCGTCGCTGCGCAACATCTTCAAGGAAATTCAGGCGAGTCTCGGCTTCGCGGCGCCGTCGCATGGGTGTCTCGATGCCTGGGCGAAGCAAGGCGTGCTGCTTCTGAACACGTCGCTCACCGTCGAGCGCGACAAGGCGGGCAGCCACGCGAAGCGCGGCTGGGAGCAATGCACCGACACGCTCATCCACGAGATGGCGCTGCGGCACGACGGCCTCGTGTTCATGCTGTGGGGCGCGCACGCACAAGCCAAGCGCGGGTTGATCGAGGGCACCGGCAAGGCGCATTGCGTGCTGGAAGCGCCGCATCCGTCGCCGCTTTCCGCGCATCGCGGATTTCTCGGCTGCGGGCATTTCGCGCGGGCGAATGCGTATCTCGTCGAACACGGACGAGCGCCGATCGACTGGCGTTTGCCCGACTAACGCCGCCTGCATGAAAAAACCCGCTGCATCCGAGGACGCAGCGGGTTTTCTTATCGACTAGAACGAGTCGCTTACAGCGCCGCGATCGCCTCGCGCGCTTGCGCCAGCGCCGTGCCGGCCACGTCCGCGCCCATGTTCAGGCCTTCGGCGTAGATGAAGTTCACGTCCGTCATGCCGAGGAAGCCGAGGAACGACTTCAGATACGGCGTCTGCGAGTCATGCGGCGTGCCGACGTACTTGCCGCCGCGCGCCGACACCACGAACACCTTCTTGCCCTTCACGAGGCCTTCCGGACCGTTCGCCGTGTAGCGGAACGTGATGCCGGCCCGCGCGATCTGGTCGAAGTACGCCTTCAGTTGCGACGAGATGCCGAAGTTGTACAGCGGCGCCGCGATCACGACGATATCCGCCGCTTGCAGTTCTTCGATCAGCGCAATGCTCTTTGCGTCGATGGCGGCCTGCTCGGGCGTGCGCTTGTCGGCGGGCGTGAAGAACGCGCCTAGCGTGGCGTCGTCGAGGTGCGGCAGGTTGTCGGCGAGTAGATTGCGCACAACGACCTTCGCGCCCGGATTGCTTTGTTGCAGCTTCGCGGTGAGTTCGTCGGCGAGCAGCGTCGACTGAGCGCCTTGCGAACGCGCGGCGGAATTGATTTGCAGAATCGTCGTCATGATGGCTTCCTTCCTGAGTGGGGAGCGGACGGCAAGCGCGCCCGCGTTAGGAAGCATTTTTCAGTTTTCGACGTTCGGGAAAAAGCGGCGCGGCCGTGAAGGATCGTTGCATCGGTAGAACAATCCTTCGACGGTCGCGCTTCAGATCACCCTTTCAGCCAGCGTTCGCGCCACTGCTTCGACGGACCGCGGCCGTCCATCGCCGTCAGTACATAGCGCGACACTTCCGGCGCGTCGAGCCTGACCTCGGTGCGGCGCAGTTCGTCCCGGCGGAACGCGTGCACCTCGATTCTCGCGCCCGGCAGATAGCGCGACAGCAGCGCGTCCAGATTCGACCCGGTGACGCGCAGGCCGTCGATGGCCACGAGCACGTCGCCTGCCGACAGTCCCGCCTTCTGCGCCGCGCCGCCGTCATGGACGACCGCGAGCGTGCATTCCGGGCCGCCGCGCACCCGCGCCCCGAGCGACGGCTTGCCGGCCGTGCCGTTCGTCGGCATGTCGGGCGCGAGCGCGATGCCGAACGGCTCGAGCAGCGCATCGAGCGGCAGATCGCGCGTGCCGCGCACGCCGTCGCGAAAGAGCGCGCGCAGATCCGCGCCGGTCGCCTCGGTGAACAGTGACTCGACGTCTTCCTCGCGGATGCCGCGCGGCTTGCCGTTGTAGAAGTCGCGGCCGTATCGTTGCCAGAGCAGCCGCATGACGTCGTCGAGCGACTTGCGGTTGTCGGTCTGCGCGCGGATCGACAAATCGAACGCCAGCGCGACCAGCGATCCCTTCTGGTAATAGCTGACGATGGCGTTGGCCGCATTTTCGTCGGCGCGATAGTACTTGACCCACGCATCGAACGAACTCTGCGCGACCGATTGCTTGAGCCGCCCGCTGCCGCGCAGCACGCCGCCGATGGTCTTGCCGAGCAGCGAGAAATAGTCGCCCGCGCTGATGAGACCGCTGCGCACGAGCATCAGGTCGTCGTAATACGACGTGAAGCCCTCGAAAAGCCAAAGCAGCGACGTGTAATTTTCCCGCGACAAATCGTACGGCGCGAACGCCGCCGGCTTGATGCGCTTCACGTTCCACGTATGGAAGTACTCGTGGCTGCACAAGCCCAGATACGTGCGATAGCCGTCCGTCATTTCCGGGCGGCCCTGCACCGGGAGGTCGGTGCGGTTGCAGATGAGCGCCGTCGATGCCCGATGCTCCAGCCCGCCGTAACCATCGCTGACGGCGACGGTCATGAACACGTAGCGGTCCATCGGCGCTTTCTTGGTGCGCGGTTCGAAGAGCGCGATCTGAGCCTCGCACACGCGCTTCAGGTCCGCCGCGAGCCGTTGCATGTCCAGCGCGACGACGCGCCCGGCGATCACGATGTCATGCTTCACGCCGTGCGCGGTAAAGTTGCCGAGCGCAAATTCGCCGAGCGTGACCGGATGGTCGACCAGTTCGTCGTAATTCGCCGCTTCGTAGCTGCCGAAGCCGTAGCGCTTCGTTCCTCGCGATTCGGCGAGCGCCGTCGCCACGCGCCAGTTGCGGTGCGCGCCGCCGGGCGGCGGCTGAATATCCACGACGCACGGCGCGCTCGACTGCCCTTCCACCGCGAGAAAGACGCTGGTGCCGTTGAAGAACCCGACCGTATCGTCCAGATGCGCCGCGCGCACCGACATGTCCCACGCGTAGACTTCGTAGCGCAGCGTGAGCGGGCCGTCGACCGGCGCGGCTTGCCACGCGTGTTTATCCGTCTTTTCGATGGCGACGCGCCGGCCGGCCGCGTTGAACGCCTGCAGCGTCACGATATTGCGGGCGAATTCGCGAATCATGTAGCTGCCGGGAATCCACACGGGCAGCAGGAATCGCTGTCCAGCCGGATCGGGCGCGGCAACCGTCAGCGTCACTTCGAACAGATGCGCCGCCGGGTTCTTCGGAACGATGCTGTAGCGCACCGGTTGCGGGAGCGGAGTCATTGCCATAGTCGTCCTTGTTCTTGTTCTGGGCGTTGCTTCATTGCGCCGGATGCGCAACGGCCAGCCGTAAAACGAAAGGAGGCGCCCTCACGCCTCCTCGTGCCAGATGGGGCCGTGCTCAATGCGCGGCCGAGATTTCCTTTTCCAGCCGGTCGGCAGACACCGCGCCCGGCAGACGGCGGCCGTCCGCGAGGAACACGGTCGGCGTGCCGGAGACGTTCATCGCGTGGCCGAGCTTCAGGTTCTTGTCGATCGCGGCGGTGTCGCATGTGCCGGCGGTGGTCGGCGGTTTGCGGTCGAGCATCCAGCTTTCCCAGCTCATCGCGCGGTCTTTCGAGCACCAGATCGACTTCGACTTCTCGGTCGAATCCGGCGAAAGCACCGGATACAGGAACGTGTACACCGTCACGTTGTCGATGGACTTCAGCGACGACTCCAGTTGCTTGCAATACGGACAGTTCGGATCCGAAAACACCGCGATCTTGCGGCTGCCGTTGCCTTTGACGACCTTCACCGCGTTCTCGAACGGCAGCTTCGCGAAGTCGATCTTGTTGGTTTCCGCCAGGCGCGCTTCGGTCAGATTCTTTCTGCTGCGCGTGTCGACGAGATCGCCGATCATCACGTAGTTGCCGGTCGCGTCGCTATAGACGATTTGCGTGCCGAGGTTCACTTCGTAGAGCCCCGGAATCGGCGTCTTGTCGATGCTCTTGATGGTCGCTTCGCCCATGCGCGTTTCGAGCGTCGATTTGAGCTTGTCGGTGGTTTGATCGGCCTGCGCCGAACAGCCGAGGCCGAGCGTCGCGGCGAGCGTGGCTGCCGTGGCGAGAGCAAGGCGAAGAGTGGTTTTCATGCCGTTTCCCGAGAATGGGGCGACGCGTGACGACCGCGCCCGCCTTGGTGTTGTGAGTTGGACCGTGGAACTTGACGCGTCACCCGAGCGCCGCCGAGACGAGCCAGCGTTTGGCGAGCGGCTGGGCGCCGACGAGCGCCATGCCGGTATTGCGAATCGCCTGCGCGAACGTGCCCGGCGCCGAAAAGAGGCGCTGCATGCCGTCCGTCACGATCGTCAGCTTCTGGATGTCTTCGCGGCGCGCGCGCTCGTAGCGGCGCAGCAGAATCGGATCGCCGAGATCGCGGAAGCCTTCCTTGTTCGCGATGACGTCGGCGAGCGTCGCGACATCGCGCAGGCCGAGATTCATGCCCTGCCCGCACAGCGGATGAATGAGATGCGCGGCATCGCCGACGAGCGCCACGCGCGGCGCGATCAGCCGGTCCACCGTCTGCAGCCCGAGCGGGAAGCCCTGCGCGGGCGTCACGCATTCGAGCGCGCCGAGCGTGTTTTGCGTGGCCTGCTCGACTTGCGCCGCCAGTTGCGCCGGTTCGAGCGCGAGCAGTTCGTCCGCGTGCTCCGTGCGCGCCGACCAGACGAGCGACACGTGATCGCCCGGAAGCGGCAACAGCGCGATGATTTCGGTATCGCGAAACCATTGGTATGCAGTTTCGCCGTGCGGCCGCTCCGCCTTGAAGTTCGCGACGACGCCCGTTTGCCGGTAATCGCGCCGATGCATCTTCGCGCCCATCTGCGCGCGCACCCACGAATGCGCGCCGTCCGCGCCGACGATCAGATCCGTCTGCAGCGTTTCGCCGCTCGACAGCACGACGTGCGCGGCATCGTCGTCGATCGTCATGCCCTGCGCGCGCGCCTCGAACCACGAAAGGCTCGGCTGAAAGCGCAAGGCGGCGTCGAGCGCCTGTTCGATCAACGTCGATTCGACGATCCACGCGAGCTGCGGCACCGAAGCCTGAAAGGCCGAAAAGTGCAGTTCCGCGTGCGTGTCGCCGAACACGCGCATGTCGAACACCGGGCCGAGCCGCGAGCGATCGAGCGCCTGCCACACGCGCAGTCGTTCGAGCAGCGTCTCCGAACTGGACGACAGCGCGTAGATGCGCGAATCGAAGACGGCGCCCGGCGGCAAACCGGCCGCGGGCGGCGCGAGCAGCGCGACGCGTCGCCCGGACCGGGCGAGCGCGAGCGCGGCGGTCTTGCCGACGAGCCCGCCACCGACGACGACCGCGTGAAAGGTCAGGGGATGCGAAGTCATGCGGGCATTATAGCTGCGAGGGTTGCGCGGGTTTTGGCGCTCGCTTAACTGAAACGCCCGGGAAACGCCGGCCCGGCCCGGCGGTACAATACCGGTTTGCCCGGCCGCCCGAGCGGCCGCTGCGCTGGCGGACGCCCTTGTCGCCGCCCGGCGCGCATCGTTTGACGAACCCCGCGCGGCGAAGCGCCGTCTCACCAGTTCGAAGGATTCCATGAGCCTCCAATGCGGCATCGTCGGCTTGCCTAACGTCGGCAAGTCCACGCTTTTCAATGCACTGACCAAGGCGGGGATTGCCGCCGAGAACTATCCGTTCTGCACCATCGAGCCGAACGTCGGCGTCGTCGAGGTGCCGGACGCGCGCCTTCAGGCGCTCGCCGAGATCGTGAAGCCCGAGCGCATCCTGCCGGCGGTCGTCGAGTTTGTCGATATCGCGGGTCTCGTCGCGGGCGCGAGCAAGGGCGAAGGCCTCGGCAACCAGTTTCTCGCGAACATTCGCGAAACGGATGCCATCACGCACGTCGTGCGCTGCTTCGAAGACGAAAACGTGATTCACGTCGCGGGCAAGGTCGATCCGCTGGCGGACATCGAAGTCATCGACACGGAACTCGCGCTCGCCGACCTCGCCACGGTCGAGAAGGCGCTCACGCGCTATTCGAAGGCCGCGAAGTCGGGCAACGACAAGGAAGCGGCGAAGCTCGTCGCAGTGCTCGACAAAGTGCGCGCGCAGCTCGATCAAGCGAAGCCGGTGCGCGCGCTTTCGCTGACCGAAGAGGAGCAGGCGCTCATCAAGCCGTTCTGCCTCATCACGTCGAAGCCGACGATGTACGTCGCGAACGTGAAGGAAGACGGCTTCGAGAACAATCCGTATCTCGACGCCGTGCGTAAGCATGCCGAAGCGGAAGGCGCGCCGGTGGTCGCGGTGTGCGCGGCAATCGAAGCCGAGATCGCCGATCTCGACGACGCCGACAAGCAGGATTTTCTGGCCGACATGGGCATGGACGAGCCGGGGCTGAACCGTGTGATCCGCGCCGGTTTCAAGCTGCTCGGCTTGCAGACCTACTTCACGGCGGGCGTGAAGGAAGTGCGCGCGTGGACGATTCATATCGGCGATACCGCGCCGCAGGCGGCCGGCGCGATCCACACGGACTTCGAGCGCGGCTTCATCCGTGCGCAGACCATTTCGTTCGATGACTACGTCGCGTTCAAGGGCGAGCAAGGCGCGAAGGAAGCCGGGAAGATGCGGGCGGAAGGGAAGGAATACGTCGTGCAGGACGGGGATGTGATGAATTTCTTGTTCAACGTCTGAGCGTCAAAAGTCGTCACAGCGGCTTGATTCGAAAAGCGGAGTGCCTGAAAAATGGCACTCCGCTTTTTTCATGTGCGGACGGCGGCAAAGACCGTCGGGAACAACAACGAGAGACCAGAAAAATGAAGAGACAGCCACGAATCGGCGCGTTCGTCGTCGGTTGCATGATCGCGCTCGCATGCGCACCGGCTCACGCGTACAACCACTACGGCTACAGCCCGCAGCAACCCGACGAATCCGACCTCGACTCACACCGCCACTACCGCAACCACGACGGCAACGTCATCCACTCCCCCGCCCGCTCGCGCTCCGGCGCCGTTCCCGAAGGCGCGAGCGCTCAATGCCGCGACGGAACCTACAGCTTCAGTCAGCATCACAGCGGGACGTGCTCGCGGCATGGGGGCGTCGCGCGGTGGGAATAGGCCGGGAGGTGTCGTGCGCATTTGGCCTAGCCGATTCTCGGCTAGGCCACATCGCGTCGAGCAGTCGCCCGTCGCAGATCGAACGTTGCTATTCCGCCGATGACAGCCATCGCAGAGAAAGCGACGAACGGAACAAACGCACCGCGCTCCCAAGTTTGCGCGTACAGAAGCGCGAGGACCGCGAGCACCGGAAATCCGTATGCATTGCACGATGCAACCGTCTGCCCGACCCGATGTGCGGGTTGCGTCGCGATGAGCTGCCTGCGCAGACTCACACGGAGCAGCCCAAAGCCGATACCACAGACGAAGAATGCAAGCGCCAAGACGGGAAGCAGATAAGGGGCAGCCAACAGCACGACGAATGGCAAGGGGACGCAGCACACAGCCGCCGCAACGAAGCCCCGCCGCATTTGGGTAGGCAGCTGCGCCACGCGCTCATAAGCCACACCAATGCAGGCCATGCCGAGGCCAATGGCAGCGTCGAGAACCGCCGCATGCTCCACCGTTCCATGCCCTTTCGAGTTCGCGACCAGCGGCACCACCATGTTGACGAGCGTGAGGCATGGCCACACCAGCGCGAGCGTCGTCATCACTCTCCAATCAGTCAAGGGCACCGGCTCAGTCGCCTCCGTCATCGCCGCCGCGTTCTCTTCGGTCGCAAGGAGCCGCGGCTCGTTCCATACGATGCGCCGTAGCGCGGGCAAAGTGAACAAGAGCAGCGCCGCCACGTAAAGCACAGCTGCTGCGATGAACGGTGTGGCACTGCCGCCGAGACGAACGAGCCAACCGAGCGGCAGTCCGCCTAGCATGAGGCCGGCCTGCGTGGCGGCGCTTTGCCGTGCGTTGAGTCTGTCGCTCACGCTCTCTGTCAGACTGCTCGCGATCGTGGCTAGAAGTGCATCCCACGCGCCTTCAAGTACGAAAAAAATGGATAACACCGCGAAGTTGATGACTAGCAGCGCGACCGAAAAATGCAAGAAGAGCGTGAATGCCAATGCACACACGGACAACGCAACCATGCCCCAAAGTGTCAGTCTGCCGACATCCACGCGCTCAAGCAGACGGCGCGCGAACGGCGCGGCGATGACCGCGGGGAGGAAACCGCCGATGGCCGAAACCGCGAGTGGCATCGCGCCGCCGTTGGCAGACCTCACGAGATTCCATGCGACTGCGAGAAACAGTAGGCCATTGGCGAATCGATAGATGAACGTAGCCAGTAAGAAGAGATTCATCTGCCCTCCGCGGACGCACGGTGCGGCACCGTTTGTTGGGACGCGGACGCAAACAAGGTTTGTATCCAGTCGCGGGTGTGGCTCGCACAATCAGTCGCAATGACGCCGGCGAGCGGCGTCTCGTGCGCTTGGTAAGTGATGTTTCGAGGCAACGTCGCACCGACGGGCAATTCGTGCCAGTGAACGACGTGTGGACTTCGGCTGAACGCAGCCGCGCCAGCGACGCCAAAGTTGGCCGCATTCCTGAGATGATGCCCCGGGTAGACGAACCACCCGTGCCACTTCGTGCGTGACTTCTCGCAACTGCGAAAGTCACCGCCTCCCCCGAGCAAGATGCGCAGTTCCTGCGACGGCAGATGTATTCCTGTCGCCAATTCAAACGTTCTTACGACATCAGCGCCGCCGACTCGGTTGCCGACCTCGAGAAATACCAACTCGTCGCGCCGTCGGATCGCCTCCAGGTGAAAGCTGCCATTGCAGATGCCGGTAGCCCTCAGTGCGCGTGATACCCAGGCACGGGCGGTGTCATCGAATGGAATGTGAAATGACCCTAGCGGTTCGCCATGGCGAATCGCAGGCAATCACCAACATACTCACTTGCAGTCATCGTGAGGACATGCCCATCTTGCACAAGTCCGTCGAAATGCAGTATCGCCCCTTCGACGAACTCTTCAACCTCGTACTGCGCCGCGTCGCGGTGCCCGGAATCAAGCCCTGGCGCCCCCGAACGGTGTGCGTTGATGGCCGCGTACGCATCCGCGACGCTCGGAAAGACAACCACCTCTTCGCTCGACGCGCCGCTGTGCGGCTTCAGCACCGTCTCGCCCTGCCACGCCGCCTTGCCCTCCGACGAAAGGAAGTCCGGAAGCAGAAGAAAGCGCGGCGCGCTCAGTCCCGCCTCTATCACCGCGGTTTTCATCAGCGTCTTGTCGCGCGCGAGTCGCACCTGTTCGAGCGCCGGGCCGGGCACGCCGAGCCACTCGCGCAGACACGCCGCGTCGAGAAGTTCGTACTCCGACAGCGAGATGATCCGGTCGAACCGTTTCGGCTCGCGAGTCAGCCACGCGCGCGCTTCTTCGAATGCGCTCGCAACACCGGGCCGTTCGAACGTGGCGCAGCGCAACGATGCCGGAAGCGTGTCGAGCGCCTCACGCTTGCCGAAATACGTCACCTCGTGCACGTCGTGATCAACGGCGCGGTGATACTCGATCTTTTGATACGGGATGCGGTGCAGGATTAGAATTCTCATGAGCGTCCCATCGGGGTCACGATGCCAGTTGCACGCCGACTTGCTCCAGTGACTCAAGTTTGTCGTCGGCCGATGTAACGCGCCGCAGCGACTCCGTCCAGCAATCGCGCACGCTCGCCACCACTTCACGAATATCAACGGCATCTGTGTGCAGCGAAATACAGACGCACGCGACGAAATCGCCGTTGTCGCGGGGCACTGCCGGCACGAACCTGCGTTCTTGCCCAAGCCAGTTGAAATCGATAACGCGCAGTGCTTTTTCGGCGAGGCCGTGCCGTTGGCGAGTCGCTGCAAGCGCTTGATTCAGCAGCTCCTCGCCGGGTATTGCCTCCTCCGGTGCGAACCAGCTATCCGCGCCCACGCCTAGCATCACGCTCGCTGCTTGACACGTCGGTGCGAGCACCGATGCTTCGAAGCCAGCGCCGAGCACTGAATCGATCCACAACTGATAAAAATCGACGTGAAACACAGTCTCCGCGAGCGTCCAGATCTTCATGCCGGCGGGGCGGCGGTTTGGCTCAACCACGGCAGCGGACCGGCCGTCGTCGCTCAGCTTGATCTCGTTATGGAAGGGCCCGTCGCGCTGGCCCACGAGCCAATTCGCCGCTTCTCCGGCGCGACGCAGCGTCTCACTTTCGTGCTGACCGAGGCGCGCCGGCACTACCTGCGCCACTTCGACTGGATAACGACCTGACGCGCTGACTTTTTCAGTGACGAACGACAGCCTCCCTACGCCGTCGTATGAGAATTCCCGGTGATAGGGAATGAGTTGTTCGCAAATGACGCCGCTTTCGAGATAGGGCATCACCTCGTTGAGCGCGCTCGTCAGGTCGTCGCCCGACCGGAGCATCACGACGCCGCGATTGTTGCCCTCGCAGGATGGTTTCATGACGAAGCCCTCCGGATGAGCAGCGGCGAAGCGCTTCAAGTCCTCGAGGGTCGCCACGGCCTGGCAGCCGGGAGTCATGATGCGCTGCGCTGCCAATATGTCGCGAAAGCGAGCCTCCGTGCGTCGGTATTCCAGCTTGCTGAATGCGCCGAGCGCGAGTTCGGCGGAGTCGGCGGGCAATCCGAGACGTTTCAGCAGTGCAGCGCCGTTGAATACTGCATTGTCCGAGAATACGATCGCACCGCGCAGAGCATGGCGCCACGGCGAAAGCGCCTCGAAAGCAGCATCGACAAAACCGGGGGAACGTGGATCTAGCGCGATCACATGGTCGCAGAGGCGTTTGTCGTGCTCGCCCGGATTCGCGCGAATCAAAAGCGTCTCGACGTGATAGCGGCGGCGCGCATAGTCGGACATATGCGCGACTTCGGCGACACGAGCTAGGTTGTAGTCGATTATTAGGAACACTGATTTGTTTGTAGTCATGGCGGTCTCTCGTTAGCTTGCGTTCTCAGGCGGCACGTACCGCGTTCGGCTCGGTATAGCGGACTTCGACGGCCTGTTCGGAGATCCGCATCAGCTTCGGCAACGACGCTTCAAGTTCCTGACGAGCGACGCGCCACAACAATTGCCCGATGAACACTTCTCGGGACGCCTGCGTGATTTCGGTTCCCGCAGTGACAAATAATTGACTCAAGATGGGCGCCGGGTCCACGTCACGCACACCGACGTAGTCGAGCTTGCCCCTACGCCCGAAATAGGCCCGGAAAAATGTCGCGTGCTCGTAGGGGGGCGCGCCGTCCGCAGTGAATGAGAGGGACGCGAGGCGGGCCTCGAAGGCGTCGAGCGCACTCTCGCTTCCTGCGCTCGACGCGAGCAACAAGTCGAGCCACAACTCCAGTATGCCGTCCTCGCCGTTCAGCGCCTTTACGCTGGGCGAGATGAGACAGCCGCCGACGCGCGGATTGATTTCGATCAGATCCCAGCGCGTGCCGTCGTGCCGCGCCTCGACGTGAAAGCATCCCCACTTCAGGCCGAGTTGCCGGAAAGTCCGGTCGATCCATTCGATTCCTTCAGCACACACCGCAGCGTCGATGGATATTGGCGGACTCGCGCATGCGTCCTCGAGTACAGTTCCCGCCGTCTCGGTGACTGCGCACTTCTCGTGAATGGCCAACACGTGAACATGCCCCCTCGTCAAGAGCAGTTCGAAGCTGTACTCCCGTCCAGGTATGTAGTCTTCGGCCATGAAAGCGAGGCCCTCGCCGAACGCGGAACGGTACACTTCGTCGATGCGCGCCTCCTGGGCGATGCGTTGAATCGAATCCCATGTCGTGTCCGGACGAAGCGCAAAGGCGCCGTAGGATGCGATCCCGCAGACTGGCTTGATAAAGTAAGGACGTGCCTCGCACTTCAGCACGTCCACGTTGTCTCGCGTTAGTGCTACAGCGCGGGCATGACTCAAGCCCGCCGCAGCGAGCTGGTTCCGGACTGCGAGCTTGTTTCTCAGGAAGTTCACTTGCGACGGGCTCAAGTCGGCGACACCGAGCTTTTCATTGCCGAGCGCCATCAGGCCTCGATAGCCTTCCCATACCGATACGCAAGCTACGACGCGCTCACCCCGTTTCCGCAACTCATCCAAGGCGGCTTCGACGTCATCCGCCGTCAGTGCATCCCAATCGGTGCATAAGAGAGCGTCCGCTTTCGTCGACAATTCCTGTAGCCGCTTCGCCCGGCCAGGCGCCAAAGGCGACGACGACAAGACGAAGCTGCGCAAGCCGCGCGCTTCGAGCGCAGCGATCAGGTCCTCCATGAAGGAAAAGCCGCAGTGGCTAAGAAGCAATACTCCAGTTCTCGTCATCGTCGTGCGCCTCTTCACGCGGCTTGCCGCCGTTCGCCCAAGATTTTGTCGTCGTGGAGTTCCTTGAAGTACATCGCAAGGATGGCTTGGTGCTCGGCGAGGTAACGTTTCAGGTTTTGCACGTCAGCGTCGGAGCGGATCAAATGACGGATCGCTTGCCACACTTCGCCCGGGTGATCGTCGTTGATGTCGGTATGCGAATGCGAAACCTGCCCGCCAATATTCGCCTCGCCGACCGATTGCTTGAGCGCCTCGATCTTCTTCGGCTCGAGCTTCACATTGACATATTCGACCAAGTACGAGTAAGCCACGACGCCAAGAGGTCCTTGGTGATCCAGTAGGTACGAGAAGAAGCCGGTCAGCAGCTTGGTGGACAGATACGGCTCCGTTGCAAGAAACTGCTCGCGTGTCACACCCGCGCGAGCCAGATCCTGTATGAAGAGCTCGTCGTGGAGCATTTCCTCGCGTTCGTAGTTCGCCCAGACTTGCGCCGCCTCCGGGCTGCACTTGGCAATCTCTGCAAGGGCTTTCGACTCCGAAACACGCAGAAGCCGAATTCGCCATGCGGTCTCGATGAGATGGCGCTTGTAGTACCCCGAATCTACCGCTTTGCCTTCGAGGTGCGCAGCATACGGCACGGTCTCGTACCACTGCTCGATCTGGCGATCAATGATCGTATCGATTTCGCTGCGAAGGTTTATCGATGCTGCCGCGGTCAGGAACGGCGTCCTGTGCTCAAGTCCAACGTTTTTTACGCGATTCACTACTTTTGCCTCTTGGAACGTTTGACGAAATGCCGATCGAACGCCGGACTTGTCTCGTCAGGGTGGGAATTGGCCGATTCTTTATTCATCGACTTCGATGCTTTCTGCTAATGGACGCGCCGCCGTGCTAATGGTGACGTCACCGATCAGCCGGCACTGGCAAGCCAGCCGGAATCGCTCGCCCTTATAGCCGAGGTGGTCGAGGAACTCCGCCTCGCGGCCGTGCTTCTCGCCAAGTGCCGCGGGACCATTCAACACCTCTATGACACAGGCGCCGCACGCGCCAGAGCGACAGCCGAATGGAATGCCGTCCTGACCATGCAGCTCGAACTCAAGTTCTGTCAGCGAGCTATTCGCGGGTAGCAGAACTTCCACGTCCTGCGGCACCAACGTTAACTTGAACATTCGACACTTCTCCCGATAGGTCAGACACCTGCAATCGAGCGACGCGCTTCTACACCGATCGCCTTCGCCAGAGCATGTCAGGTCCGAAATTGCAGTCCTAAACGAGTAGTCATCCTATCTAACATCCACACCGTTGACCAATCGAACGTTTGCAGCCTACCTATCGAAATCACTCATCCGTCACGACGTTGCACGGCTGCCGCAGCGGCGTGCCTTATCCAGTCGACGAACCGCTCGATCGGGCCATCCGCCGAACGTTCGGCCGTGACCAGCCAATAGCCGATGCTTCCTTCGTAGACTGAACCTGGAACCGCCTCGACGAGCGTCCGCGCCGTGAGCCGCCTCTCGATCAAGCGGTGCCGGCCCATCGCAATTCCGTGGCCAGAAGCAGCAGCTTCAAGCACGATGTTGTAATCGTGCAGCATAATTCTCGGAACCTGTGACAGATCACATCCAAAGCGGACGCCCCATGCGTCCCATTCGAAGTGACGTTGTGCGTAGGACATAAGCAGCGGTCCCTTCCGCATGGCCGACGCATCTGGAAACGGCCCGTGCGCCGCGAGAAAAGCCGGGCTGCAGACCGGTGACAAGCGCTCCGCCATGAGGAGCGATGCGTTGACGTTCTTCCAGTCGCCCTCGCCGTAGCGGATTGCGACATCCGGCCCCCCCTCGCCCACGTTTGCCAGCTCGATCGACGGCAGTAGTTGAAGATGAATCTCTGGATACATGGCGCTGAAGTCAGCGAGCCGCGGAGCCAGCCAGTGCGTCGCGAATGACGACAGCAAACTGACCCGCAGAAGCGCGCGCGACTCTCGCTTGTTGCGCATCTCGCGCGTTCCCTCGGCGATCCATTCGAGCGCCCGACGTATCTTCGCGTAGTAGATGCTGCCATCGGGCGTCAATTCGATAGAGCGTGTCCGGCGCACGAAAAGCGACGCGCCGAGGTGGTCCTCCAACTTGTGGATCTGGTGGCTCACGGCGCTTTGCGAGACGGCAAGTTCGCTGGCGGCGCGAACAAAGCTTAAATGCCGCGCCACCGACTCGAAAACGCGCAGAGTGAGTAGAGGCGGTAGATCATGCGTGAGAGGTTCGTTGGAGTGTTGCATGTCAAGTAGAACGATAAATGCGTCCGTCAAGGGCTGTGTCATGACGAGCCGATATCATCCTGCATTGCGTCAGACAAGAGAACCGCCGCCGACACGCGGAACGTGAGTGCCCCGGCTCGACGAACGCCCGCGCAGTACAATCACAACCTGTTTACGCCGGGATCGCCACAGAGCAAGAAAGCATCGCGCACGCGCCGATTGTCCGTGCGCCACGCCCCGACTTCGATCAACACATACATTGCACCCATCCAAATGGCCCAATACGTCTTCACCATGAACCGCGTCGGCAAGATCGTGCCGCCGAAGCGTCAGATTCTGAAAGACATCTCCCTCTCGTTCTTTCCCGGCGCGAAGATCGGTCTGCTCGGGCTGAACGGTTCGGGTAAGTCCACGCTCATCCGGATCATGGCGGGCGTCGATAAGGACATCGAAGGCGAAGCGCAGCCGATGCCCAATCTCAACATCGGCTATCTGCCGCAGGAGCCGCAGCTCGATCCGCAGCAGACCGTGCGTCAGGCCGTCGAGGAAGGCCTCGGCGATGTGTTCCAGGCGCAGAAGAAGCTCGACGAGATCTACGCCGCGTACGCCGAGCCCGACGCCGACTTCGACAAGCTCGCCGCCGAACAGGCGAAGTACGAAGCCATTCTCGCGACGAGCGACGGCGGCAGCCCCGAGCAGCAGCTCGAAGTCGCCGCCGACGCGCTGCGCCTGCCCGCGTGGGACGCGAAAATCGAACATCTGTCGGGCGGCGAAAAGCGCCGCGTCGCGCTGTGCAAGCTCCTGCTGCAAAAGCCCGACATGCTGCTGCTCGACGAGCCCACCAACCACCTCGACGCGGAATCCGTCGAATGGCTCGAACAGTTCCTGACGCGCTATCCGGGCACCGTCGTCGCCGTCACGCACGATCGCTACTTCCTCGACAATGCCGCCGAATGGATTCTCGAACTCGACCGCGGCCACGGCATTCCGTGGAAAGGCAACTATTCGAGCTGGCTCGACCAGAAGGAAGATCGCCTCAAGCAGGAAGAAGCGAGCGAATCCGCGCGCCAGAAGGCCATCAAGAAAGAACTGGAATGGGTGCGCCAGAATCCGAAGGGACGTCAGGCGAAGTCGAAAGCGCGTATCGCGCGTTTCGAGGAACTTAATAGCCAGGAATACCAGAAGCGCAACGAGACGCAGGAAATCTTCATTCCGGTCGGTGATCGGCTCGGCAACGAAGTCATCGAGTTCAAGAACGTCACCAAGGCGTACGGCGATCGTCTGCTCATCGACAACCTGAGCATGAAGATTCCGGCGGGCGCGATCGTCGGGATCATCGGGCCGAACGGCGCGGGTAAATCGACGCTGTTCCGCATGTTGACCGGCCGCGAGCAGCCGGATTCGGGCGAGATCATCATGGGGCCGACCGTCAAGCTGGCCTATGTCGATCAGAGCCGCGACGCGCTCGCCGCGGACAAGACCGTCTTCGAGGAAATCTCCGGCGGCGCGGATGTGCTGACGGTCGGCAAGTACGAAACGCCGTCGCGTGCGTATATCGGCCGGTTCAACTTCAAGGGCAGCGACCAGCAGAAGCTCGTCGGCAACTTGTCGGGCGGCGAGCGCGGGCGGCTGCATCTCGCCAAGACGCTGATCGCGGGCGGCAACGTGCTGCTGCTCGACGAGCCGTCGAACGACCTCGACGTCGAAACGCTGCGCGCGCTTGAAGACGCGCTGCTCGAATTCGCCGGCTCGGTGATGGTGATCTCGCACGACCGCTGGTTCCTCGACCGCATCGCGACGCACATCCTCGCGTTCGAAGGCGAATCGCACGTCGAATTCTTCGACGGCAACTATCAGGAATACGAGGCCGACAAGCGCAAGCGTCTGGGCGAAGAGGCCGCGAAGCCGAAGCGTCTGCGGTACAAGCCGATCACGCGTTAATCATGCGATGAACGGCTATGCGCGCCCAATGCGGGCGCGCGCACCGACATCGGCTCCGAAAATGGCGACCGTCTAGCGACCGTCGCCATTTCTGTTTTTGGCGGCACGATAACGCCCAAAAATGGAGACGCATCAGATGGCGGGACGGCGCGCGCAGCGGGGAGCGCGGTGGGCAGTGGGAATCGTCGCGGCGCTGGTCGTCGTGGCGGTCGGCGGCTGGTTCTTCGTCGCGCATCAGATGAAGGAGCGCATCCGCGAGACGCTCGGGCCGAACGGTTCCGTCGATGAAATCGATGTCGGCTTCGGACACATCACCCTCTCGCGCGTGCGGCTGCGCGGCCCGCAGGACTGGCCGACCAGCGATGCGTTGCGCGCCGAGCGCATCGTGCTCGACGTGGACATGCGCGCGGCGCTGTCGAACCGCGTTCACTTGCGCGATGTGAGCGTCGACAACTATTACCTTTCGATCGCCCGTTCCGCCGATGGCCGCATACGCGTGCTGCCCGGTCTGAAGGAAACGGCGCGCGAAGCCGACGCGAAGCCCGGCGACAAAGCCGCCCAACGCGCGGAGGAAGAGAAGTTGATCGACCGCGTGTCGTTCGAGCGCGGCGCGATGGAGTTCTTCGATGCTTCCGTGCGGCAGCCGCCGTATCGCGTGCTGATCAGCGACGCGCGCGCGACCATCGACCATTTGCATCTGCCCGCGCTGACCGACCGCACCGCGCTGTCGATGAACGGCTCGATCAAAGGTCCGTCGCACACGGGCGCCGTGTCGTGGGGCGGCTGGATGGTCATCGCGAATAAGGATTCACAAACGCACGCGATGCTGCGCAGCGTCGATGTTTCCACGCTCGATCCGTATCTGCTGAAGAAAGCCGGCGCGAAGGCCGCGGTGACGGGCGGGACCATCGACATGACCATCGACGCGAACGTCCGCGATTACCGCATCCACGCGCCGGGAACGCTCACGCTGAACCACTTGCAGATCAGCGACGGCGACAGTCCGCTCGACACTTTTCTGTCCATTCCGACCAAAGCCGCGATTGCCGCGCTGAAAGACCGCAAGGAGGAAATCAAGCTGGACTTCGTGCTCGAAGGCGACTTGCGCGATCCGAAGTTCTCGCTCTCGGAGAGTCTGTCGAAGAAGCTCGCGGCCGGCTTCGCGAAGGCGCTCGGTGTGAGCGCGGAAGGCGTGGCGAAAGGCGCGGGCGAAACGGTGAAGGGAATCGGCAACGCGCTGAAGAACCTGCTGGGGCAATAGCGCGCCGCCGTTTGCTTCGCTCGGCGTGGCTCAGACGGGAACGCCCAGCGCGCGCAGCTTCGCTTCCGTTTCCTGCGCGCCGGTGTGATGCACGCCGTGCCAGCCGAGATCCGTCGCGGCTTGCGCGTTGGCCGCGTTGTCGTCGATGAAAACGAGTTCGTGCGGCTGAATGCCCGGCAGATGCTTTTCGATTTCCGCGCGCATCAGCGCGAAAATCTGCGGATTCGGCTTCACCAGCCCGACGCGCCCCGACACCACGATCTCCTTGAAGCGCCGCAGCACGTCAAATCGTTCCCACGCGTACGGGAACGTCTCTGCCGACCAGTTCGTCAGTCCGAAAAGCGGAATGCCGGCGGCATCCAGCCGGTCGACGAGCGCCACGCCTTCTTCCAGCACGCCCGCCACCATTTCGTGCCAGCGCGCATAGAACGCGCGGATCAGCGGCTCGTGTTCCGGGTACAGCGCGACCAGTTCCGCCGTGCCCTCTTCCACGCTTTGCCCGCCGTCCTGCTGCACGACCCAGTCCATCTTGCAGACGTTGTCCAGGAACCAGCGGCGCTCGGCTTCGTCCGGAATCAGCTGCTTGTACAGATATTCCCGGTTCCAGTCGATCAGCACGCCGCCGAAATCGAACACGACTGCTTTGATGGTCATCTCGCGCTGCTCCTGTTCTGGTCTCAAACCGCCTGCGTCCGCTTCTCCAGCCACGCCTTCGCCGCGCCCTCGACATGCGGCGACACGCGCCGGCGCACCGTCTCGTGATATGCGTTGAGCCACGCGCGCTCGTCTTCACGCAAGAGCGACAAGTCGATGCAGCGCGTGTCGATCGGGCACAGCGTCAGCGTTTCGAACGAGAGGAAATCGCCGAACTCGGTTTTGCCCGCGCTCTGGTTCAGCACCAGATTTTCGATGCGGATGCCCCACTTGCCCGGCCGATAGATGCCCGGCTCGATCGACGTGATCATGCCCTCTTCCATGGCCGTCCACGGCTCGGCGGGCGCGTAGTGCGAGATGACCTGCGGTCCTTCATGCACGTTCAGGAAGTAGCCGACGCCGTGGCCCGTGCCGTGGCCGTAGTCCGCGCCCGCTTCCCAGATCGGCGCGCGGGCGATGGAATCGAGCATCGGCGAGCGAATGCCGCGCGGAAAACGCGCGCGCGAAAGCGCAATCGTGCCTTTGAGCACCGTCGTGAAGTCGCGCTTGTGCTCGGGCGTGATGTCGCCCACGGGCACGACGCGCGTGATGTCCGTGGTGCCGCTTACATATTGACCGCCGGAATCGATCAGCAGCAGTCCGTTGCCTTCAATCACCGAATGCGACGCCTCCGTCGCGCGGTAGTGCGGCATCGCGCCGTTCGCGTTGAAGCCCGCGATCGTGCCGAAGCTCAGCGTGACGAAGCCGGGCCGCCGTGCGCGCGCCGCCGTGAGCTTCTCGTCGATGGTCAGTTCCGTGATGCGCTCGTGCCCCAACGCGTCTTCGAACCATGCGAAGAATTCGGCGAGCGCCGCGCCGTCCTGCTCCATCGTCGCGCGAATGTGCTCGGCCTCCGCCGCCGTCTTGCGGGATTTCGCGAACGTCGACGGATTCACCGCTTCGACGATCTTCACCGCCGACGGCACTTTCTCCAGCAAGCCGTGCGTGATGCGGCGCGGATCGACGAGCAGCGTCGAGCCGGCCGGCAGCGAAGCGAGCGCCTGCATTGCGTCCGCGTACGGGGCGACGCGCACGTTGTCGCGGGCGAGCGTGGCTTTCAGCGCGTCGGGCACCTTGCCGTCGGCGACGAAGAGCGTGGCGTCGTCCAGACCGACGAGCGCGTGCGCGACGAACACCGGGTTGTAGCTGACATCCGCGCCGCGCAGGTTGAAGAGCCACGCGAGGTCGTCGAGCGTCGAGACGAAATGCCACTGCGCGCCCTTCGCCCGCATGGCTTCGCGGACGTGCGCCAGTTTCTCGGCGCGGCCGACGCTCGCGTGCGGCGCGGCGTGTTCGTAGACGGGCGCATCCGGCAGGCCGGGACGCTCGGGCCAGACGGAATCGAGCACGTCCACGTCGGTGCGCAACACAATGCCGCGCGCCGTCAGCGCATCGGCCAGCGCGCGCGCCGCCGCCACGCCGAGCACCGCGCCATCCACCGCGACGACGCCGCCCGACGGCACGTTCTCCGCGAGCCATTCGACGTGCGGCGCGGTCTGCTGCCCGCCCATCATCTTCATCAGCGCGATGCCGGTGCCGGCCAGTTGTGCTTCCGCCTGCGTCCAGTAGCGGCTATCGACCCAGACGCCCGCAAAGTCTTTCGTCACGACGAGCGTTCCCACCGAGCCCGTGAAGCCCGACAGCCATTGGCGGCCCTGCCAACGCTCGGGCAAATATTCGGAAAGGTGCGGATCGGCCGACGGAACGAGAACGGCGTCGATGCGCTCCGCTGCCATCCTGCTGCGCAGCGTGTCCACGCGCGCGGCGAATGTCGAGGGATCGGGAACAGCGGATTGTGCGATGCGGTCGTTCATGAATCACCTGCCGAAAGTGGCGAATAAAGATACGAAAACCTCAGCGGCGCGCGGCCAGTCCGACGGTCGCCGTCACGGCGATGAGCGCGAACAGCGTGCAGGCGAACCATTCGAGCGTCTCGCCGTCGTGATAGACATCGACGACATTGCCGAACATGCGCGCAACCACGGTGGCGATGATGCCCGCGACGATTGCGGCCCACACGCGCCCCGCCGCGCCCCGACCGACGCGCCCTGCCCGCCGCAGCGGATGCAGCCACCAGCCTGCCGCGCCGATGACCGCGCCAAGAAAAATCAAGCCGACCCAGTTCATCGGGACGCTGCTCCACTGCTCTGAAGAAGTAAAACGGCGCGCGGCGCCGGACGTAAGCGAACGAGTTTAGGGGGCCGGGTTGGCGAAGGCAAGCGCCCGGAAGGCGGCATATCGGTTCAGTTTCGCGATTTGTTTCTGCGAATATGCCTAAAAATGAAACGTCGCGCGAGTGCTAAACTCCGAAATACATTTCGCGCCGAGAAGTCAATCGAATAACGTTGATTCGCGGGCTAGCGATTCTTTCGGTCAAATGTTGTCGCGCTGAAAGCCGAGGCATTTGTCCGCGAAAGGTTTTACAAAGCATCATGAGCGGCAACAATCTGATCTCTCTCGGCGGTCTCGAACTGATTATGACTTATCGCGGCGCTACGCAAGAGCGGCGCGAGAATCTGCGCGGCGTCCTGCGCCATCTCGACCTCACTTACTGCGATTACGTGCTGTATCTGATGGAAGCGGACGCGACGCCGACCTTTCACTGGTCCGGTTTGGGCGACGATAAAATCCGTCACGTATTCATTCGCGACGACGGGCCTTTTCCCAAAGCGAAACTCTGTAATCTCGGCGCGCGTTTATGCACCGGCAATATCATTTGCTTTCACGACGCGGATATGATCGCCAATCCGGAATACATGCTCATCAGCCTCAAGTCGCTGAGAGACGGAACAGCGAGCGATGCGTTATGCCCGTTCCTTCGCGTCATCAATATCACGGGCGATTATCGGAGCAACTTCATCCGGTCCGGAAACTACGCGGCACTGGAGAAGCACCTCGAATCCGATTTACCGGATGGAATGGAAGTGCTCTACGAAAATACGCCGGGCGCAATCGTGCTGATGAAGCGGTCCGAATACATGCGCGTGGGCGGTTACGATCCGCGCTTCACCGGCTGGGGCGGCGAAGACGACGATCTGCTCACGCGCGCGACGCGCCTCGGCGTGCGCTGGCATTCCATTCCCGAATCGCGGGCGGCGTTGTTCCATCTGCATCACGACGCCACTTCGCGCCAGGACGCGATCGCCGCCGCGCAGCGCAATCGCCAAGCCGCCGCCGAAACGCACGCGATGCCGCTTCCCGAACTCGAAGCACGCGCCGCCCAACTCGCCCGATATTTCGGATAAGCGTCGCTGCGGTCGATTGTCGCGCCGAACGACGCCGGATTTTCCGCGAGCCCCGCGCCGCCGTCCACGGTCCGTCCCCGAATGCCGCCTATAAATGAACGAATTCCTAAAACGCTATAATATTGGGCCATCTGAAAGGCGAACGGCTTAGGGCCAACGCATAACTACATGCAGCTCCTCACGATCGGAATCAATCACCACACTGCGCCTGTCGCCTTGCGCGAACGCGTGGCGTTTCCGCTCGAACAGCTCAAGCCCGCGCTCTCCGCGCTGAAGGACGTCTGGCTCGGCCCGCTCGCGAAGGCGTCGCCCGAAGCGGCCATTCTGTCCACCTGCAACCGCACCGAACTCTACTGCGCGACGGACGACACCGCCGCGCGCGACGCCGCCATCCAGTGGCTGTCGAAGTACCACAATCTGCCGGTCTCGGAACTCGCGCCGCACGTCTACGCGCTGCCGCAGTCCGAAGCCGTGCGCCACGCCTTCCGCGTCGCGTCCGGTCTGGATTCGATGGTGCTCGGTGAAACGCAGATCGTCGGTCAGATGAAGGACGCCGTGCGCACCGCGTCGGAAGCAGGCGCGCTGGGCACGTATCTGAACCAGCTTTTTCAGCGGACGTTCGCGGTCGCGAAGGAAGTGCGCTCGACGACCGAGATCGGCGCGCAATCCGTCTCGATGGCCGCCGCCGCCGTGCGCCTCGCCGAGCGCATCTTCGAAGACATTTCGAGCCAGCGCGTGCTGTTCATCGGCGCGGGCGAGATGATCGAGCTTTGCGCCACGCACTTCGCGGCGCAAAATCCGCGCGAACTCGTCGTCGCGAACCGCACCGCCGAACGCGGCGAGAAGCTCGCGGAGCGTTTCAACGGCCGCGCGATTCCGCTCTCCGAGCTGCCCACGCGCATGCACGAGTTCGACATCATCGTGTCGTGCACGGCGTCCACGCTGCCGATCATCGGTCTCGGCGCGGTCGAGCGCGCGGTGCGCGCGCGGCGGCATCGGCCGATCTTCATGGTCGATCTCGCCGTGCCGCGCGATATCGAGCCGGAAGTCGGCAATCTGCAGGACGTCTTCCTCTATACCGTCGATGACCTCGGCGCCATCGTCCGCGAAGGCAATGCGTCGCGGCAAGCGGCGGTCGCGCAGGCCGAAGCGATCATCGAAACGCGCGTCGCCAATTTCATGCAGTGGCTGGATGCGCGCAGCATCGTGCCGGTCATCCGCCACATGCACACGCAGGCCGACGCGCTGCGCCGCGCCGAAGTCGAACGCGCCCGCAAGCTGCTCGCGCGCGGCGACGATCCGGCCGCCGTGCTCGAGGCGCTGTCGCAATCCCTCACGAACAAGCTCATTCACGGCCCCACGCACGCGCTCAACCGCGCGAGCCGCGAAGAGCGCGACCAGCTCATCGATCTGATGAGCGGCTTCTACCGCCACGGCGGCGCTGGCAGCGATTCATCGGACCGTTAGCGGCCGTCTCTTTGCTACTCTCGAATGCTCCGCGTCTAATGCGCGGCGGCTTCTCCGATTGCAGTTTTTCCTGACGCCCCAGCGCGTCATTCCCGCCCGATGAAAACCAGCATGCAAAGCAAGCTCGACCAGCTTGCAAAACGGCAGGTCGATCTCAACGAACTGCTGAGTCGTGAAGACGTGACGTCCGACATGGACCAGTACCGCAAGCTCACGCGCGAGCACGCGGAAATCAGCCCGATCGTCGAGCAATACGCGCTCTGGCGTCAGGCGCTCACCGACGAAGCCACCGCGCAGGAACTGCTCGCCGACCCTTCGATGCGCGATTTCGCCGAAGAGGAAATAGGCGAGGCGCGCGAGCGCATGGCGAAGATCGAAAGCGATCTGCAGACGATGCTGCTGCCGAAGGACCCGAACGACGAACGCAATATCTTCATCGAAATACGCGCGGGCACGGGCGGCGACGAATCGGCGCTGTTCGCGGGCGATCTGCTGCGCATGTATCTGCGCTACGCGGAACGCAATCGCTGGACCGCCGAGACGATGTCCGAAAGCGTCTCGGATCTCGGCGGCTATAAGGAAGTGATCGTGCGGATAGCGGGACAAGGCGCGTATTCGCGGCTCAAGTTCGAATCCGGCGGGCATCGCGTGCAGCGCGTGCCGGCGACGGAAACGCAGGGGCGCATCCACACGTCCGCCTGCACGGTCGCGGTCATGCCGGAAGCCGATGAAATCAGCGAAGTCGTCATCAATCCTGCGGATTTGCGTATCGACACGTTCCGCGCGTCGGGCGCGGGCGGGCAGCACATCAACAAGACGGATTCGGCCGTGCGCGTCACGCACTTGCCGACGGGCATCGTCGTCGAATGTCAGGACGACCGCTCGCAGCACAAGAACAAGGATCGCGCGCTGAAGGTGCTCGCCGCGCGCATCAAGGACAAGCAGTATCACGAGCAGCACGCGAAGGAAGCCGCGACGCGCAAGAGCCTGATCGGTTCGGGCGACCGTTCCGAGCGCATTCGCACGTACAACTTCCCGCAAGGGCGCATGACGGATCACCGCATCAATCTGACGCTCTACAAGCTCGAATACATCATGGACGGCGATCTGGACGAACTGATCGGCGCGCTCGTGTCCGAGCATCAGGCGGAACTGCTCGCGGCGCTCGGGGAAGCGGAGTGACGACCGCGACGGACTTGCTGCGCGCCTCGCCGCTGCCGGCGCTGGAGACGCGCGTGCTGCTGACGCATGTGCTCGGCTGGCGGCGCACGGAACTGATCACGCGCGATGCCGAAACGCTCGATGCGACGGCCGTCGCGCGGTTCGAGGCGCTCGCGGCGCGGCGCGGCGCGGGCGAACCGATCGCGCAACTGACGGGCAAGCGCGAATTTTTCGGCCTCGATTTCGACGTGACGCCCGACGTGCTGATTCCGCGTCCGGAAACCGAATTGCTGGTCGAAACGGCGCTCGACGCCATCGCCGGGACGCCGAATGCCCGCGTGCTCGATCTCGGCACCGGAACCGGCGCCATCGCCATTGCAATCGCTCACGCGCGGCCCGATGCGCGCGTCTTCGCCGTGGACCGCTCGCCCGCCGCGCTCGATGTCGCCCGGCGCAATGCCGATCGGCTGCTCGATCCCGCACGCGCGGGCGGCGCGCTCACGTTCATCGAAAGCGACTGGACCGCGAACGTCGATGCATCGCTGCGCTTCGATGCGATCGTCAGTAATCCGCCGTATATCGCGTGCGACGATCCGCATCTCGCGCAAGGCGACCTGCGCTTCGAGCCGCGCGGCGCGCTCACCGACGAGGCCGACGGGCTTTCGGCGATTCGCGTCATCGTCGAGACGGCGCCTTTGCTGCTCGCGCCGACCGGCGCGCTGTGGATCGAGCACGGCTACGATCAGGCCGACGCCGTGCGCCAGTTGCTGTCCGCGCGCGGCTTCACCGCCGTGCGTTCGCTGCGCGATCTCGCGGGCATCGAACGGATCAGCGGCGGCCTCGCGCCGGCCTGAGCGAGCGCCCGGACAGGCGAAATCCGCTATCATTTCGAGACTTACCTTCTTCGCAGGAACGCCATGGAAACGCAAGAACGCATCAAGCAGATCGTCGATCAGAACCGGGTCGTCCTTTTCATGAAAGGCACCGCGCAATTCCCGATGTGCGGCTTCTCGGGCCGCGCCATTCAGGTGCTGAAGGCGTGCGGCGTCGATCAGATCACGACGGTGAACGTTCTCGAAGACGACGCCATTCGCCAGGGCATCAAGGAATTTTCCAACTGGCCGACCATTCCGCAGCTTTACGTGAACGGCGAGTTCATCGGCGGCTCGGACATCATGATGGAGATGTATCAGTCGGGCGAGTTGCAGCAACTGTTCGCCGCCGCTTAAAGTCGCATTGCAAGTGAGTGCGCCTGCTGCTGCCAAGCGACGGCTGATCGTCGCGATCACCGGGGCAACGGGCGCCATCTACGGCGTACGTCTGCTCGAGACGCTGCGCCGGCTGGGCGGCGTGGAAACGCATCTGCTCGTGTCGAGCGCGGGCTGGCTCAACGTCCAGCACGAACTCGATCTCGACAAAGCCGCCGTCAATGCGCTCGCGGACGTCGTGCATAACGTGCGCGATGTCGGCGCGAGCATCGCCTCGGGTTCCTTCGCGACGGACGGCATGATCGTCGCGCCCTGCTCCATGCGCACGCTCGCGAGCATCGCGCACGGCCTCTCCGACAACCTCGTCACCCGCGCCGCCGATGTCGTGCTCAAGGAACGCCGCCGGCTTGTGCTGCTCGTGCGCGAGACGCCGTTCAATCTCGCGCATCTGCGCAATATGACGGCCGTTACCGAAATGGGCGGCGTCATTTTTCCGCCGCTTCCGGCGTTCTATCAAAAGCCCGCGAGCATCGACGAAATGGTCGATCACACCGTCGCGCGCGTCATCGATTTGTTCGGCGTGACGCAGCCGATCGCAGCCGCGTGGTCGGGCATGGGCGGCGCGAGCGACTGATTGCCAACGGGGCGGACATAATCCGTTGCCCCGGCCGCCGTTTATCTTCGTTGCGGCTGGCTATACATTGGTGGCATCTCATCCTCCGAGGCTGCTGCCATGAGCCGACTACCGACCGTCTTCATCTCCCACGGCGCGCCGACGCTGCCGATCGATCCGGCCATGCCTTCCGCCGAATTCGCCGCGCTCGCCGCGACGCTGCCGAAGCCTCGCGCGATTCTCGTACTGTCCGCGCACTGGGGCACGGCGCAACCGGTGGCGAGCGTCGCTGCGCGGCCCGACACCATCCACGATTTCTACGGCTTTCCGCCCGCGCTGTACGAACTGCGCTACCCGGCGCCGGGCGCGCCGGAGGTTGCGGAACGCGCCGCCGCGTTGCTTGCGGCTCACGGCGTGCCGAGCGCAACGGCGGTCCACGGACTCGACCATGGCGCGTGGGTGCCATTGCTGCTGATGTTCCCGGATGCCGCCGTGCCGGTCGCGCAGCTTTCCATTCAGCCGCGCCTGGACGCCGCGCATCACTTTCGCGTCGGCCGGGCGCTGCGTGATCTGCGCGATGACGGCGTAATGATCGTCGGTTCCGGGCAAATTACGCACAATCTGCGCATGGCGGATTTCGGCGCGCGGCCGGAAGACGCCGATCCGCGCGTGGTCGAGTTCACCGACTGGTTCGAGTCGCGGCTGAAAGCGCGGGACATCGACGCGCTGCTCGACTATCGCGCCCGCGCGCCGCACGCCGCGCTGATGCATCCGACGGACGAACATCTGCTGCCCGTCTTCGGCGCGATCGGCGCGGCGGCGGACGATTACGACCTGCGCATCCAGTCGCTCGGCACGTTCCAGCGCGCGCTGGCGATGACCAACTACGTTTTCGCGGACGCTTGATCCGGCCCAGAAACGACGAAGCCCGCCTGAACGTTGGTCCAGGCGGGCTTCGTTTTACTGCAGCGGATGACGCTTTAGGTGACGCTTTAGGTGACGCTTTAGGCGCCGATTTCGTGCAGGATGTCGTCGCGGCTTTCGCGCTCGTCCAGATACTCAGAGCGATAACCGGTGTGCACGCCCCAGTAGTAATACAGCAGCGACATGACGGCGACCACGGCCATGTCCCAGCCATACGGCAACAGGCCACTGCCGCCGAACTGCTTGCTGCCGATGAGCGACAGCACGGCCATCGACGGCAGATAGCCGATCAGCCACCACGCCGCCTTCAGGTCGCGGCCCCAGCCGGCGAAGCCCGTCTTGCTCTGAAAGTAGAAATACACGGGCAAGGCAACCACCATCAGCAGAATGATGTGTCCCGTCAGCGGCCACTTCGCCCAGTAAAGCACGAGCGACGCGCACACGAATGCGAACGGCGCGATCACGCCCATCATCGGCAACTTCAGCGGGCGTTCCAGATCCGGAGCGGAACGGCGCAGCGCCATCAGGCTGATCGGGCCGGTGAGGTACGAAATGACCGTCGCCACCGAGATGACCGCCGCCAGCGTGCCCCAGCCGCGGAAGAAGAACATGAAGATGAACGCGACGATCAGGTTGAACCACATGGCCGGACGCGGCACGCCGTAGAACGGATGCACGTTGCCGAACATCTTCGGCATCGTGTTGTTGCGCTCCATCGCGTAGATCATGCGCGTGGTCGTCGCCATGTACGTGGTGCCGGTGCCGCTCGGGCTCACGAACGCGTCGATGTAGAGCAGCACAGCGAGCCAGTTCAGGTTGAGCGCAATCGCCAGTTCCGCGAACGGCGACGCGAAGTGGAAGTGCTTCCAGCCCTGCATGACGTCGCTCGGGTTCACCGCGCCGATGTACGCAATCTGAAGCAGCACGTAGATCACGAGCGCGATCAGAATCGAGCCGACCACGGCGAAGGGCACGCTGCGCGCGGGGTTGCGCGCTTCGCCGGCCAGATTCACCGGGCTCTGAAAGCCGTTGAAGCTGAACACGATGCCGCTCGTCGCAACCGCCGTCAGCACGGCAGGCCAGCCATAGGGCGCGAAGCTCGACACCGTACCGAAGTTGTCCGAGTGAAAGCCGCTGAAGATGAGGCCCGCGATGGTCGCGCCGGGAATCAGGAACTTGAAGATGGTGATGGCCGTGTTCGCCCGCGCGAACACCTTCACGCCCCAGTAATTCAGCATGAAGTAGACGATGACGAGCAGCGCGGACAGCGCGAGCCCGCTCGTGGTGAGCGTCTCGTTGACGAAGAGCGCGTGCGCCCAGTCGTACGGCCACGTGCTCATGTACTGAATGGACGCTTCGGCCTCGATGGGGATCACCGAAACGATGGCGATCCAGTTGGCCCACGCCGCGATGAAGCCGACGAGCGCGCCATGCGAGTAGCGCGCGTAACGGACCATGCCGCCCGATTCCGGAAACATGGCGCCCAGCTCCGCGTACGTCAGCGCAATCGCCAGAATAACGACCGCACCGATCACCCACGCGCAGATGGCGGCAGGCCCGGCGATCTGCGACGCTTTCCACGCCCCGAACAGCCAGCCCGAACCGATGATGGATCCCAGGCCGGTCAGCATCAACGCCAACGGCCCGATATTTCTTTGTATCGAACTCTTCACGATCTTCTCCAATGTCTCGCGTCGCACGCGAGGTCGAACACGGCTAAGCGGCCGCATTCGCCGGGGTGCCGGTATGAGTGCCGGCGACACGGCGACGCTGGTGCAACCCCTCTTGACGAGGCGCGTAGTTTAACGGTTGCACCTTTCGATTGCAGCCGGGTGGCTCAGAATTCAGCATTTCTGGGCGGTGTGACGGGCTGCTGACAGTGGAGAAACGCGTCGTGCGAAAGCGATCGGATCGTGTCTCAAAAAATCCCTTCAGACTGGTCGGATATTATTTGACCGCGAAATGGTTTCGCCGTATAACCCTTCTTGCAGGATTTCAAGTGGCGAGTGAAGTGGTTCTTTCGTAGTTCGCCATCACGGTACTCCGGTTGGTCCCATTGCCCCTTCCTTGATTTTCATGCACCCCTGGCTTCGGCCTTAATCATCAAATTTTTTGGAATAAGTAATATGGAAACCGGTACCGTCAAGTGGTTCAATGACGCAAAGGGCTTTGGCTTCATCACCCCGGATGGCGGCGGCGAAGATCTGTTCGCGCACTTCTCGGAAATCCGCATCGAAGGCTTCAAGACGCTTCAGGAAAACCAGAAGGTCAGCTACGAAGTCAAGACCGGCCCGAAGGGCAAGCAAGCTGCAAACATCAAGCCGGTCTAAGACCCGCTCGATCGAAAAAAACCCCGCATTCGCGGGGTTTTTGCTTTGGGCGACTTGAATCATCAGGCGAAAATCAGCCGAACACGCGCTGCGCGTAGATGCCGAGGCCGGTGGCCACGCTCGCCAGCCGATCGCCGAACACGGGCTGCGCCGCCGGGAACGCCGCCGCGAGCGCCTCCGAAAGAAAGCGCAGGCCGGTCGTGCCGCCGGTGAAATAGATCGCGCCGACATCCGCCGCGTCGACGCCCGCGCGCTTCACCGTCTCCAGCGCCGCTTCCACGATGCGCCGCGTTTCGTCTTTTCCCGCCTCGATCAGTTGCTGCTCGTCGAACGGCACGCGCAGCGCCTCCTCGATTTCCTCCATGTCGATCTCGGTCGCGCCGCCCGCCGACACGTCGATCTTCGCTTCTTCGGCGTGCGCGGTGAGCGCGTGCCCCAGCCGGCGGTCGACCACGCGCATCAGCCGGTCGTGATGACGCGGATCGACGTACAGATGACGCATCAGCTGCAATTCGCCCACGCGCTTCGGCGTGTAGACGGTGTTGATGAGATGCCACGTCGCGAGGTCGAAGTAGACGCGGTTCGGCACTTCGCGGCCCTGCGGATCGAGCGCCTGATAGCCGAGCTGCCGGAGAATGGTCGCGAGTTCGACGCGACGGTCGAAATCCGTGCCGGCCACGTGAACGCCATGATGCGCGAGCACATCGCTTTTGCGATCCAGTTGGCGCGCCCGCTCCGGCCCCACACGCACGAGCGAAAAGTCCGACGTGCCGCCGCCGATGTCCGCCACGAGCACGAGTCCTTCTTGCGTGAGACGCGCTTCGTAGTCGAAGGCCGCGGCGATCGGTTCGAACTGGAAGTGAATCTCGCGGAAACCGACCGCGTGCGCGCACGCCTCGAGTTGCTGCTGCGCCATGCGGTCGGCGCGCGGGTCGTCGTCGACGAAAAACACCGGCCGGCCCAGCACGGCGCGGGTCAGTGGATCGGGCGCCACCGCCTGCGCCTTCTGCTTGAGGTGCTGGAGGAAGAGCGTGATGACGTCGGTGTATTTGATGGCCGAGCCGTCGCCGAGGTCGGTGACGTTGTCCGCGAGCGGCGAGCCGAGAATGCTCTTCATCGAGCGCATCAGACGGCCGTCGAAGCCGTCGATGTACGCCTTCAGCGCCGCCCGGCCATACGACTGCTCGTTCTCGTCGGTGTTGAAGAAGACGGCGGTCGGCAGCGTGGTCGCGTCGCCTTCGACGGGCGCGAGCCGCATGCGCAGGCCATCGGGCAGGGCGACAGCAGAGTTCGACGTGCCGAAATCGATCGCGCAATAGGTCATGGGATTCGCGGCGGCGTTACGAGGCAACGCCGCGTATCAAAAAACGTGGACGGGGTTTGTACCACGGCGACGCATGGGTCATCAATCTTTCACGCGTTAAAGATCGCCTATACGGTTGAGCCGAAGAAAGCGGAATGCAGCTTGCTCGGGCCTGTGCGTCGCTCAACCGCCGACAACCGGACGCCATGAACGAAACCAGCGCACCTGAAGACACCCGTTCGACAGCCCCTTCAGGTCAGCGATCCGGCATTATCGAGACAGATTTGCCCGGCCGGCTCGACCGTCTGCCGTGGGGCCGCTTTCATACGCTGATTGTCTTGGCGCTCGGCGTCACCTGGCTGCTCGACGGACTCGAAGTCACGCTCGCCGGCGCGGTCGCGAGCGCGCTGAAAACCAGTCCGGTGCTGCGCTTCTCGAACGCGGATGTCGGCTTCGGCGGCAGCGCGTACATTGCAGGCGCGGTGATCGGCGCGCTCGGCTTCGGCTGGCTCACGGACCGGCTCGGACGGCGCAAGTTGTTCTTCATCACGCTGTTTCTCTACGTGGCCGCTACCGCCGCGACCGCGTTTTCGTGGGACCTCGCCTCGTTCGTGCTCTTTCGGTTCCTGACGGGCGCGGGCATCGGCGGGGAATACACGGCGATCAATTCGACGATTCAGGAGTTCACGCCCGCCCGGCTGCGCGGCTGGACCGACCTCGCGATCAACGGCACGTTCTGGGTCGGCGCGGGCATCGGCGCGGCGGGGTCGCTGGTGCTGCTCGATCCGGGCATGCTGCCGCCCGACTGGGGCTGGCGCGGCTGCTTTCTGATCGGCGCGGCGCTCGGCCTCACGATTCTCTTCATGCGCATGTGGGTGCCGGAGAGCCCGCGCTGGCTCATTACGCACAACCGCGAAGACGAAGCGCGGCAGGTGGTCGAAGAAATCGAAGCGCATTTCCGCGAGCACGGCGTGACCGTGCCCGACACGCCGGTCAAGCCGCTGCGCCTGCACGCGCGCGAACACACGCCGCTGCGCGAAGTCGCCGATACGCTGTTCAAGGTGCATCGGCGGCGCTCGCTCGTCGGGCTGATGCTGATGACCGCGCAGGCGTTCTTCTACAACGCGATATTTTTCACCTACGCGCTGGTGCTGACCGACTTCTACCACGTACCGGGCGATCACATCGGCTGGTACGTGCTGCCGTTCGCCGCCGGCAATTTCCTGGGGCCCGTGCTGCTCGGCAAGCTGTTCGACGTGCTCGGCCGCCGCCGGATGATCGCGTTCACGTACGCGACGTCCGGCGTGCTCCTCACGATCAGCGGGTGGATGTTCACGCAAGGCATGCTCACCGTCACCACGCAGACCATCGCGTGGATGATCATTTTCTTCTTCGCGTCGGCGGCGGCGAGTTCGGCGTATCTGACGGTGAGCGAGACGTTCCCGCTCGAAATCCGCGCGCTGGCGATCGCCGTGTTTTATGCGTTCGGGACGGCGCTCGGCGGAATCATCGGACCGGCGCTTTTCGGACAGTTGATCGACACGCACGAGCGCGGCGCGGTGTTCATCGGTTATCTGATCGGCTCGGGGCTGATGGTCGCGGCGGCGGTGGTCGCGGGCATTTGGGGCGTCGCGGCGGAGCGAAAGTCGCTCGAGGATGTGGCTCGGCCGTTGTCGGCGGCGGATGATCAGTGAGTTTGGGGCGCAGCCGGACGCTTGTTTGTTGCGCTTCGCAGGCGGCCTTGGCGGGCGAGCGCCGCAGTTTCGCGATCGCGCAGGGTTTCGTCTGCCCGACTGGCGTCTTTGCAATGCCCGTCGATCAACTTCGCTCCTCAGTCAACCAAAAGCCTTGCCCCACCCGCCTTCGAACGCCTCCTCCACCCAACCGCCGACGCATGCGCGGCGCGGTTTTCTATGTCTTGCAGCGTCGCGTCCAGCAGACTCGCGTCGCCATGATGCCCGACGGTCACTGACGCCGCGTTCTCGACCGAACGCCTCGCACGCGCGCTTCCGAACGCCTTTTTCCGCATAGTCAGCGCTGTTTTGCCTTCGCACAGGCTTTCGCCGAGCGAACTGGCGTGACAGCAGTGCCCGACGATCACTGCCGCCCTGCGCTCAACCAAACGCCCCCGCGCGCCCTCGAACGCCATTTCGCCCAACGGCCGACGCGTGTGGCGCGGTTTCCCTCTCTCACAGGCTTTCATCTAGCAGACTCGGCTGTGACGCCCGACGCCCACTGACTGCGCGCACTGAACTCAACGCTTTGCCGCCGCGCCTTCGAACGTCTCGCTTCAAACAGGTGGGCGCGTGCGTGTTCCGCGTTCGCACAGGCTTTCGCCCAGCGAACCGGCGTCTCAGCAATGCCCGGCGATCACCGCCCACCCTCGCTCAACCAAACGCCTTCCCCCACGCGCCCTCGAACGCCGTCTCCCCCAGCGGCCGACGCGTGCGCGGCGCGCTTTCCCTCTCGCGCAGGGTTTCGTCCAGCAGACTCGCGTCGCCGTGATGCCCGACCGAAATCATCGCGATCAGCTGCACGTCGTCAGGCACCGAGAACGCCGCGCGGAAGGCGTCGCGATCGAAGCCGCCCATCTGATGCGCCGCGAGGTCCAGCGCGTGCGCCTGAAGCACGAGCGCCATCGCCGCCGCGCCGGTGTCGTAGGCGGCGGCCTGATTCGGCTCGCCCTTCGGCGTCAGCGTGGACGCCGCCACGCAGATCAACAACGGTACGTTCGCGCTCCATTTCTGGTTGAACGGCACGAGCGTGTCGAACGCGCGCTGAAACGCCGCTTCGTCGCGATGACGGTCGAACACGAGGAATCGCCACGGCTGCAAATTACTCGACGACGGCGCCCAGCGGGCCGCTTCCAGCAACCGATGCAACTGCGCGCGGTCGACCGGCTCGTTCGAATACGCGCGCGGGCTCCAGCGGCCGGCCAGCAGATCGTGGATGTCGATATCGGTCGGAGCGGGCTTTGCACTCATGGCGTGACTCCTTGTCATGTGAGAAAGATCAAGCATAAACAAGGACGCCGCAGCACGCAGGCACCCGTTCGCGTCAGGTAGCGGCCACGCCGGCAGCACGCCCCGCCCGGTTGATGCGCAGCACCGCCACTGCCGCGACCAGGCACAGAGCGCCGGAAATCATCGTGGCGACGGTGTAGCTGCCGAGGCTCGAGCGCAGCATACCGCCGCCCAGCGCCGCGAACGCCGCGCCCAACTGATGCCCCGCGACGATCCAGCCGAACACGATCGGCGCGGATTCCTTGCCGTACACGTCGGTGGCGAGACGCACGGTCGGTGGAACGGTGGCGATCCAGTCGAGGCCGTAAAACACTGCGAAGACCGGCAAACCGAAGAAGTCGATGCCGAACGCATAGGGCAAATACATCAGCGACAGACCGCGCAGCCCGTAGTACCAGAAGAGCAGCACGCGCGCGTTGAAGCGGTCGGACAGCCAGCCCGAAAGCGTGGTGCCGAAGAGATCGAAGATGCCCATGGCGGCGAGCAGCGTCGCGCCCTGCACCTGCGTCATGCCGTAATCCGCGCACATGGCGATCAGATGCGTGCCGACATAGCCGTTCGTGCTCGCGCCGCAGACGAAGAAGCTGAAAAAGAGCAGCCAGAAATCCCGTGTCCTGCTCGCCGACGACAGCGCGCCGAACGCCACCTTGATCGGATTCTTATGCGCCGCAGCGGCGGCGGGCGGCGTGCCGGCGGCCTCTCCGACGGGCCGCAGCGCGACATCGGCGGGACGCTCGGGAAGCAGCCACGCGACGAGCGGCAGCACGACCGCCGCCGCCACTGCGACCACGTACACGACCGGGCGCCAGCCGTGGTGCTCGGAAATGGATGCGAGGAACGGCAGGAACACGAGCTGACCGGTGGCCGAACTCGCCGTGAGAATGCCCATGGCGAGGCCGCGATGCGTCGTGAACCAGCGGTTCACGACCGTCGCCGAGAGCGTCAGGGCCGCGACGCCCGTCGCGCCACCGACCACCACGCCCCAGACCAGCACCATTTGCCACGGCGCGGTCATCATCGCCGAAGCGCCGACGCCCGCTGCCAGCGTCGCCAGCGCGGCGAGCAAGGTCGGGCGCACGCCGAAACGCTGCATCGCGGCGGCGGCGAACGGGCCGGTCAAGCCGTACAGCGCCAGATTGATCGAGATGGCCAGTGAAATGGTGCCGCGCGACCAGCCGAGCTGTTTTTCGAGCGGCAGCATCATCACGCTCGGCGTGGCGCGCGTGCCGGCTGCGGCCAGCAGCACCAGAAACACGACACCCACCGTCACCCATCCGTAGTGCATGCGGCCTTCGAGCCGTTTCGCTACCCAATTCATTGCCGCTCCGCTCAGTTGATTTTCTTCGTTACTGGTCAGTCACATTGGAGTTGCGAGCTTAGTTACTGATCGGTAACATGTCAAGACCCAAGCAGTTTTCGAGGACCCGACTTTGACACGATCATCGGCCGCCCCGGCCAAAGCCCCTGCCCGCCGTCAGGTGCGGACCGACGGCGCGACGGCGCAGGAGCAGCTACTCGACGCGGCGCAGGCACTTTTTTATCGCGAAGGCGTTCGCGCGGTCGGCGTCGATGCCGTCGTGGAGCGTGCGGGCGTCAACAAGATGAGTCTTTATCGGCGGTTCGCGTCGAAGGACGAACTCGTCGTCGCGTATCTGGAGCGCATGGACGACCGCTTCCGGCAACGGCTCGAGGCGAGCTTCGACAAACATCCGGGCGATCCGGCGAAACAACTCGTGCAGGCGTTCGACGATCTCGTCGAGCGGGCGTCGGCGCCGGATTATCGCGGCTGTCCGTTCGTGAACGTGTCGTGCGAGTTCGGCGACCCTGCGCATCCGGCGCGGCAACTCGTCGAGCGAAACAAACACTACGTGATGACGCGTTTCATCGAAAAATGTCAAGCGGTCGGCGCGGAACAGCCGGTCGAACTGGCAGAATCGCTGGCACTGCTTCTCGATGGCGTGTACGCGACGAGTCAGACTTATGGCCCCGGCTCGGGGCCGCTGCGCGCGGCATCGCGGGTGGCGCGCACGCTCGTTGATGCTGCATGCAAGAAAGGCAATCACCCGCAAGGAAATCAGGAAAGCTCATGAAGGACCGAAGCACCCGCGACGAAGTGATCGCGGCCACCGAGCACTGGCTCACGCGAGCGGTCATCGGCCTCAATCTGTGCCCGTTCGCCAAGAGCGTGCACGTGAAGGGACAGATCCGCTATGTCGTGAGCGAAGCGCGAACCGTGGAAGACGTGGTGGTAGAACTCGCGGACGAATTGCGCCTATTGCACGAGAGCGATCCGGAGGCCATCGACACCACGCTTTTTATCACGCCCGACGCCTTCGCCAATTTCCCTGATTACAACGACGCGCTCTTTTTTGCCGAACGTCTGCTCGGCGAACTGGGGTTGGCGGGCGAGTTGCAGATTGCCAGCTTTCATCCGCAGTACCAGTTCGACGGCACAGAGCCGGACGATATCGACAACTACACGAATCGCGCCCCGTTTCCCATCTTCCATCTGTTGCGCGAAGCGAGCATCGATCGCGCGGTCGCCGCGTTTCCGGACGCCTCGGACATCTACGAGCGCAACATCGAAACGCTGCGCCGTCTCGGGCACGACGGCTTCAAGGCGTGGATGAACAAACGATAACTACTGCGTAAAGAAACGCTCGCGGAGTTCGTCGAGCCCCAGCGTTTCGAGCACATCCGAAAGCCGCTGCGCCGGACGGCCGCGCGGCAAGTCCTTGAACTGCGCAATGATCAGTTCGTTCTTCATCGAATGTTCCCAGCCCACGAGCTCGGTCACGCTGACCTGATAGCCGTGCGATTCGAGTTGCAGGCAACGCAGCACATTGGTGATCTGGCTCCCGAATTCGCGCGTGTGCAGCGGATGCCGCCACATTTCGGTCAGCACGTTCTTCGAGAGCGCGTGTCCCTTGTTCTTGCGCAGCACCGACGCGACTTCCGCCTGACAGCACGGCACCACCACGATGTACTTGGCCTTCTTCTGTAGAGCGAAATGGATGGCGTCGTCCGTTGCGGTATTGCATGCATGCAATGCGGTCACGACATCGACTGTGTCCGGCAATTGCTGGGAATGAATCGATTCGGCCACCGACAGATTCAGGAAGGACATGCGATCGAAGCCGAGCCGTTGTGCCAATTCCTCCGACTTTTTTACCAGCTCCTCGCGCGTCTCGATGCCATAGATGTGTGACCGATCGCGCAGAGTCTTGAAGAAGAGATCGTAGAGAATGAAGCCCAGGTAAGACTTCCCTGCTCCGTGATCGACAAGCGACACGGAGCCTTGCCGCTGGTGCACATCGGCCAGAAGCGGTTCGATGAACTGAAACAAGTGGTAGACCTGCTTCAGTTTTCGACGGCTGTCCTGATTCATCTTGCCGTCGCGCGTGAGGATGTGCAGTTCCTTCAGCAGTTCGATGGACTGTCCTGGGCGGATTTCGTGCTTGGTTTGCGGATCGGACGCGCCGGGCGACGCGGCAGTGGACTTCTTGGCCATCGTAATCAGTGACTGGAGTGTGAAAAGCGGGGCATGTTCGCGCTGAATGTGCGCTAACCGCTGGTTCTGCCGTCTCAAAAGAGGAAGTTTACCCAAAAGCGCAAAGACGCTCTTGTTCCGCCTGACGGTTGGATGGCAAACGCGGCCCGAAAAGGCCCGTGGAACGGATCGTGCATCGTCTGACAATGAGGCCATTGATACAGACAGCACACGATGCGACCCGGAAGATCGCACGACGATGCAACAAGGCAGGAGCAACAAGCTGGGTAGCAAAGCCGCGTTTCGCAACGCTTTCGTTGTCGCCGCGTGTGGCTCTGTTACGTAACACCTAACGCACAGCGCGGCGAATGCGACTCGCCGGCGCCATGATCAAGAGAGGACGGCGATGGATGCGATCCCGGACAAAAAAGCAGAGAAGCAGTTTCAGGAGATGCTCGCGGCACTGACCGCAATGCCTGCGTGGAGCGAAAAGCAGCAACTCGAGCTGGAAATGGCCCGCGAGATTTCCGTGGAGATGTTGCGCCTGGCAGAATCGATGCGCGACGGCTCCACCGATATCGAAACATGCCTGACCATGCTCAAGTACGCGAAGGTGATGGACTTCGTGCTGACGACGCTCGCGTCGCGCCGGGACATCGCCCCGCAGACGCTGCGCGTGATCTTCAAGCTAGCCGGCTTGAAGGTCGATGAAGCCTATCCTGGCTGACGCACCGTCCCGCCTGAAGCCGGCCCGCCCTCCGAGGACGCGCCGGCTTCACGTCTTGCGTTTGGTCATGAGCCGTGCCGCGGAATTGCGCATGTGCCGCTGCATGGCGGCCTGAGCCTGAATCGCGTCGCGCGCTTCGAGCGCTTCAAGAATGTCGCGGTGCTCCGTCAGCGCGGCCGCCCACGTTTCTTCTCCCTCGAAATGCCCCCGAAGCGTCGATGACAGCGGGCTATGCCGCTCGTCGTAGAGCGCGCCGACGGTCCGCACCAGCACGTCGTTGCCGGACATCTGCGCGATCGCGACATGAAACGCGCGATCCGCGGTCATCGGTATGAGGCCGTTCTCCACTTCGCGCGCCATCGTTTCGTACACCGTACGCAGCGCCTTCAGCGCCTTCGGCCGCGCGAACGGCGCGACGCTCGCGGCAATCGCGCCTTCGATCACGCTGCGCGCATTCATGATTTCGATGGGACTCTCGCCGAGTTCGGCTTCGGCGCGCGGCGGCTTCGCGGCCGGCGTCGCACTGATATAGACGCCCGAACCCATGCGGATCTCGACGCGCCCTTCCAGTTCGAGCGCAACCAGCGCCTCGCGCACGGACGGCCGGGACACGCCGAGCGTCTGCGCCAGCTCGCGCTCCGAAGGCAGCCGGCCGTTCGGCGCGAAATCCTTCTGGTCGATCAACCCGCGCAGCTTGTCGGCGATCTGCAAATAAAGACGCCGGGTCTCCGGTGGTTTCACACTCACGTGCTGACTCCTGAAAGCTCGGGGAAAACGTGAATTGTAATCAGGCGAGGCGCTAAAGCACCGTAGACAGGCGGTTCAGCGAACATTGACTGCTTACAAGTGGCTTGACCAATCGCGATTGAAGCCACTAGTATGCGATCTGGTAAGGCCACGTGGCCATCTTTTTTTCGATCCTGCTGGAACCGTTTCCAGACAGGGACGGACCGAGCCCATTACGCCATCCGTCGCGGGCACGGCGAATGCCCCGCACGACGTGAGCGACGCAATCATGAGCAATCCGATTCTTCAGTTCGGCACGAGCCGCTTTCTTCAGGCACACGTGGACTTCTTCGTCGCCGAGGCGGCGCGGCGCGATCCATCGAAGGCGCTCGGCAAGATCACGGTCGTGCAGACCACGTCGAGCGCGGACAGCCGCGCGCGCACGGATGCGCTGCGTGCAACGGGACGCTATCCCGTGCGCATTCGCGGAAGGCGCGGCGACGAGACCGTGGACGTGACCATCGAAAGCGATTCGATCCCCGAAGCGCTGCACGCGAACGAAGACTGGCCGTTGCTCCTGCAACGCATTCAGCGCGACGTGAAAGTCATCGTCTCGAATACGGCCGATGCCGGCTACGCGCTCTTCGATGAAGACACCGCCGATCTGCTCGACGGCCAGGGCACGCCGCGCGGCTTCGCCGCGAAGCTCGCGGTGCTCTTGCATGCGCGCTTCCGCGCGGGCGCCGAGCCGATCACGCTGCTGCCCTGCGAACTGGTTTCCCGCAATGGCGACACGCTGCGCGACCTCGTGTGCGGCGTCGCGCGCGGGTGGCAAATGGACGACGCTTTCATCCGCTATCTGACGAACGATTGCATCTGGGTCAACTCGCTCGTGGACCGTATCGTATCGGAGCCGATCGTTCCGGTCGGCGCGATCGCCGAGCCTTACGCGCTGTGGGCCATCGAGCGGCAGCCGCGCATGGTGCTGCCGTGCGAGCACGAAGATATCGTCGTCACCGACGATCTTGCGCACTACGAACGGCTCAAATTGCTGCTGCTCAACCTCGGCCACACGATGCTGGCCGAACTTTGGCGTACGCGCAACGGCGCGCCGGACATGACCGTGCTCGACGCCATGCGCGATCCCGCTTACCGCGATCCGCTGGAGACAGTTTGGCGTGACGAAGTGTTACCGGTGTTCACCGCACTCGGCCAGCACGACGTTGCGACGGAATATCTCGCGAGCGTGCGCGACCGGTTCGAGAACCCATTTCTCGTGCATCGGCTCGCGGACATCGCGCGGAATCATGAGGAGAAAAAGGCCCGGCGCTTCCAGCCGGTCATCGAACTCGCCGGCGAGCTCAAGCTCGATGTCGAGCAGAAACGACTGCGCGAGGCATTGCGAACGACACCCCACTGATTAGCCACGCCAGTCCGCCGGAGAAGCGGACAGCACACTGAATTCCATCAACACGGCCCGCCGCACGGCATAGGCGGACCCGCCGACACGAACGTAGCCGCTTCCAGCAGGAGACACAAATGCGCAAGATGCGTTGGGTAGTAATATTTCTGGCCTTCCTGGCCATCGCCATCAATTACATCGACCGTGCGAATCTCGCCGTCGCGGCCCCTCAGATCGAAAAGGCGCTCGGCATCGGGCCGGCGGAGATGGGCTTCATTCTGAGCGGCTTCTTCTGGACTTACGCGCTGATGCAGATGCCGTTCGGCTGGTTCGTCGATCGCGTCGGCGCGCGCATCGCGCTTCCGCTGGCGGTCGGCTGGTGGTCGGTATTTACGGCGCTGACCGCGGTGACCACGAGCGTCGCCGGCATGTTCGGCTGCCGGCTGATGCTCGGCATCGGCGAAGCGGGCGCGTATCCGTCCTGCGCAAAACTCGTGTCGCAATGGTTCACGAAAGAACAGCGCGCCTTCGCGACCAGCATCTTCGATAGCGGCTCGCGCGTCGGCTCCGCGCTGTCGATTCCTGTCGTCGCGCTCATCATCAGTTCGTTCGGCTGGGAAGCGTCGTTCGTCATCACCGGCCTGCTCGGCTTCGTGTGGATCGTGGGTTGGTTCGCGATCTACCGGAACAAGTCGAAGGGCGACCTCACCGGCGAAGTCGATGCGCCGCCGCAACCGGTTGCCCCGAAGAACAAGGTGTCGTGGGCCTCGCTTTTCAAGTACCGCACGCTGTGGGGCATGATGCTCGGCTTCTTCTGCCTTAACTTCGTGATTTACTTCTTCATCACGTGGTTCCCGAGCTATCTGGTTCAGGCGCACGGCTTCTCGCTGAAATCGCTCGGCACGCTCGGCACGATTCCCGCGCTCATGTCGATTCCGGGCGGCTGGCTGGGCGGCTTCGTCTCCGACTCGCTCTTCAAGCGCGGCTGGAGCCTGACCGCGGCGCGCAAGACCTGCATGGTCGGCGGCATGCTGCTCTCGTCGGTCATCACGTTGTCGGCGTTCACGTCGAACATCTATCTGATGCTTGCGTTCTTCGGCATTGCTTACGCGAGCCTCGCGTTCGCGGCTGCCAGCATCTGGTCGCTCCCGAGCGACGTCGCGCCGACGCCGGACCACGTTGCGTCGATCGGCGGCATTCAGAACTTCGCGTCGAACCTGGCGGGCATCGTCATCACGACGTTCACCGGCGTGATGCTTTCGATCACCAAGGGCTCCTTCGTTATTCCGCTGTGCGTCGCGGGCGGATTTTGCTTCCTCGGCGCGTTCAGCTATCTTGTGATCGTCGGCAAGATCGAGCCGCTCGATGAAGCGGATAAACGCGCCGTTGGCGACAAGCGCGCACCCTCCACCATCTAAGAAAGATCATGTCCACCGTATCCAACGACCATGCGGTCATCCGGCTGCATCCGAAAGACGACGTCGTGATCGCGACACGTCAGTTGCTTTCCGGCGCGCGCATTGCGTCGGAGGATCTCGTCGTCACCGGGCTGATTCCGCCGGGTCACAAGATCGCCACCCGCGCGATCGCGGCGGGCGAGCCCGTCAAACGCTACAACCAGATCATCGGCGTGGCGAAAGAGGCGATTGCGCGCGGCCAGCACGTGCACACGCAGAACCTCTCGATGGCCGATTTCGCGCGCGAACACGAGTTCGGCGTCGACAAGCATCCGACGCCGTTCGTCGAGTCGCCGGCCACGTTCATGGGCATTCGCCGCGACGACGGGCGCGTCGCCACGCGCAATTTCGTCGGCGTGCTGACGAGCGTGAACTGCTCGGCGACGGTCGCGCGCGCGATCGCGGACCATTTCCGGCGCGATGTGCATCCGGAAGTGCTGGCGGATTATCCGAACGTCGATGGCGTGATCGCGCTCACGCACGGACTCGGATGCGGCATCGACATGCAGGGCGAAGGGCTCGGCATTTTGCGCCGGACGCTCGCCGGCTACGCGGTGCATCCGAACTTTCATTCGGTGCTGTTCGTCGGCTTGGGCTGCGAGACCAATCAGATCGGCGGCGTGCTGGAATCGGCCGGATTGAAGGACGGCGAGCGCCTGCGCAGCTTCACGATTCAGGACAGCGGTGGCACGCGGAAAACCATCGAACGCGGTATCGCGATGGTCAAGGAAATGCTGGCGGACGCCAATCGCGTGCAGCGTGAGCCGTTGCCGGCGTCGCATCTGATCGTCGGCTTGCAGTGCGGCGGCTCGGACGGCTACTCCGGCATCTCGGCGAATCCGGCACTCGGCGCGGCAGTCGACAAGCTCGTCGCACACGGCGGCACGGCGATTCTTTCCGAAACGCCCGAAGTGTACGGCGCAGAGCATTTGCTCACGCGCCGCGCGGTGAGCCGCGAAGTCGGCGAAAAGCTGCTTGCGCGTATCAAGTGGTGGGAAACCTACTGCGAGCGCAACGGTGCGGCGATGGACAACAACCCGTCGGCGGGCAACAAGGTCGGCGGGCTGACCACGATTCTCGAAAAATCGCTCGGTGCGGTCGCTAAGGGCGGCACGACCAATCTCGTCGAAGTGTACGAGTACGCGCAGCGTATCGACGCGAAGGGCTTCGTCTTCATGGATTCGCCCGGCTACGATCCGATGTCCGCGACCGGTCAGGTGGCATCCGGCGCGAATCTGATCTGCTTCACGACCGGCCGCGGCTCGGCTTACGGCTGCGCGCCGTCGCCATCGCTCAAGCTCGCGACGAACACGGCGCTGTGGGAGCGGCAGGAAGACGACATGGATATCAATTGCGGCGGCGTGATCGACGGCACCGCGACCATCGACCAGCTCGGCGACGAGATTTTCCAGATGATGCTGGATTGCGCGTCAGGCGTGCCGTCTAAGAGCGAGCAACATGGGTACGGGCAGAGTGAGTTCGTGCCGTGGCAAGTTGGTGTGGTGACTTGATTACTCGTGGCGCAGACCTTCGCAAGAGAAGTGGCAATTGGACGGCGCACCATCGCGGAAAGGCTTCCGCGAGTGGTGCGCGGTCGTGAGCTCCAGCCATCGTTTGGCGGGAGCCGTCCGGTGTTTTGAAAGCTCGTCTAACATGACGGGCGGACCTGCATCGCATGAGGCTGACCAGTCGATTACCAACGATGCCGTTGGATTAGACGGTCGCGGAATGCTCCGCCATCATCCGCAGAGCAACGGCCTCGGCGACTTCGATGCCGTCGATTGCCGCCGAGTAGATGCCGCCCGCGTACCCCGCGCCCTCGCCTGCCGGGTATAAGCCTTCGACATTCACGCTCTGATAGTCATCCTTTCGACGCACGCGCAACGGCGAAGATGTGCGCGTCTCGACGCCGGTTAGCACCGCATCGTGCATCGCGAAGCCGGGGAGCTTCTTGTCGATCTGCGGCAACGCTTCCCGGATCGCCTCGATCACGTAATCGGGCAGAACCGTGCTGAGATCCGTCGGCTTGACGCCCGGCTTGTACGATGGAATCACCGAACCGAGCGACGTCGACGGACGGCCGGCAATGAAATCGCCGACGAGCTGCGCAGGCGCGCAGTAATCGCCGCCGCCAAGTTCGAACGCGCGCTCTTCCCACTTCCGCTGAAACGCGATTCCCGCCAGAGGACCGCCCGGATAATCCTCCGGCGTGATCCCGACGACGATGCCCGCGTTCGCATTCCGCTCCGCGCGCGAGTACTGGCTCATGCCGTTCGTCACGACGCGCCCCGGCTCGGACGTCGCCGCGACGACCGTACCGCCGGGACACATGCAAAAGCTGTAGACGGAGCGTCCATTGCTGCAGTGATGCACCACTTTGTAGTCGGCAGCGCCCAGGCGCTCGTGGCCGGCAAACTTGCCGAAGCGGCTACGGTCGATCACACCCTGCGGATGCTCAATGCGAAAGCCAAGGGAAAACGGTTTGGCTTCCATGAAAACGCCGCGTTCGTGCAGCATCTCGAAGGTATCGCGTGCGCTATGCCCGACGGCCAGCACGACGTGGTCGCAGCGAAGCGTTTCACCGGTCGACAGGCGCAGGCCGCGCACCTTGCCGTTGTCAATGTCGATGTCTTCCACGCGCTGCTGAAAACGCACTTCGCCACCAAGCTGGTGAATCGTCGCGCGCATCTTCTCGACCATGCTAACGAGTCGAAAGGTGCCAATATGCGGGCGGCTCAAATAGAGAATGTCTTCCGGCGCGCCCGCTTTGACGAATTCGTCGAGAACTTTCCGGCCGTAGTGCTTCGGATCCTTGATCTGGCTATAGAGCTTTCCGTCCGAGAAGGTACCGGCGCCACCTTCCCCGAACTGCACATTGGACTCCGGCTGGAGTTCGTTTCGCCGCCAAAGTCCCCACGTGTCTTTGGTTCTTTCGCGCACGGCCTTTCCGCGCTCGAGGATGATCGGCCGAAAACCCATTTGCGCCAGAATCAGCCCGACGAACAGCCCGCAAGGCCCCATGCCAATGACGACCGGTCGGAGCATCGCGGACCGCTCGGGCGCTCGCGTCACGAAGTGGTACGTCATATCCGGCGTCACGCCGCAATGCGGATGCGGGTGCGCCTTGAGGCGATCGAGCGCAGACGCTTCGTCCTTCACGGTGACATCGACGATGTACGTCAGCTTGATGTCGGCGCGTTTGCGGGCGTCATGAGCGCGCCGGAAGACGTGGAAATCGACGAGTTCCTCCGCAGCGATCCCGATTTCGGCAAGACGCGCGATGACAGCGGGCTTGATCGCGGAATCGGGGTGATCAAGGGGCAGTTTGATTTCGCTTAAACGTAGCATGAGAACTCGATGACAACGACGATGCGGAATACGACGGAGATTCTAGCGCGCCTGAATCGGTTCGCCGCGCGAGTCGACTTGCGCACCGCGCGCGGGGCCAGAAAACGCAAAAACCCCACCTTTTCGGGGTGGGGTTTTTGTTTTGCAAGGGGGAGCCTGACGATTACCTACTTTCACACGGGCAATCCGCACTATCATCGGCGTGGAGTCGTTTCACGGTCCTGTT
>NZ_JALQDQ010000020.1:0-104206 GCF_023631105.1 Caballeronia sp. AZ10_KS36
AGATAAACCTTCCTCTGATACTTCGTGTGAGACTCTTGATACTTTTGCTTGCCCGGCTCCGAAGAACCGGCCGCACTCACCATCAAGCGCCCACACTTATCGGCTGTTAGTTTTTAAAGAGCAATCCGCCAAGACTTTTTACTTCACCGTACCGAGCACCTGGCTCAGCACCGCTTCGTCTTGCGTCGCTGCATCCGCAGCAGAGAAACGAGATTATGTACGTCGTTTCGGTCAGTGTCAACAAGTTTTTGAAGCTTCTTTTTGACTCGCCTTCCGGCCTCGACCTGCGAACCAATCGGCTCACTTAAAGCAAACGGGCCGTGCGGACATCGCACGACCCGTCGACGCTCAAATCTTGGTGCCGGCTGCAGGACTCGAACCCGCCACCTGATGATTACAAATCAACTGCTCTACCAGATGAGCTAAGCCGGCGAAGGACGAGATTCTACTTCATTTAACGACTTTCAGGTGCGACCGGCCAGAGGATTTCGAAGCGTCGTCATCCGACAAGCCCGACGGCGCTTCGTCGCGCGACGAAGCCGCTGCAGCGCCCGACTGATCCTCCGCCGGAGACTCGACGCGACGGGCTTCCCGATCGCCCGAGCGGGGTGCGGCCGACACGCTTGGCTCGCTCGCGGAATGCGACGACTGCTCGACCGGGAACGCCATTCCCTGTCCGTTTTCGCGGGCATAAATGGCGAGCACGTTGGCGACCTGGACCTCGATCTTGTGCGACTTCCCGGAGAAGCGCGCGCTGAACTCGATCCATTCGTTCCCCATCTGCAACTGGCTCGTCGCCTCGAAGCTGATGTTGAGCACGATCTCGTCGTTGCGCACGAACTGGCGCGGCACGCGCGTCGCGCCGTCGACTCGCACGGCGATGTGGGGCGTAAAACCGTTATCGGTGCACCATTCGTACAGCGCGCGCAACAGATACGGCTTGGTGGAAATTTCTTGCATCAACTTTCCTCTGCCGGAGCACGGTCGCGCGAACTCGCGCCGGGCGCGCCCCGTTCTCGCAAACTATCGACGCATCACCTTTTCGGAAGGCGTGAGCGCTTCAATATAGGCCGGGCGGCTGAAAATGCGCTCGGCGTACTTCATCAGCGGCGCGGCGTTCTTCGACAGCTCGATGCCATAGTGATCCAGACGCCACAAGAGCGGCGCGATCGCGACGTCGAGCATCGAGAATTCCTCGCCCAGCATGTACTTGTTCTTCAAGAAGATCGGCGCGAGTTGCGTGAGGCGGTCGCGGATCGCGCTGCGCGCCTTTTCGTGGTTCTTCTCGGCCGCCTTGCCCTTCTCGTTCTCGAGCGTGCCGACGTGCACAAAGAGTTCTTTCTCGAAGTTAAGCAGGAACAGGCGCGCACGCGCACGCTGGACCGGATCGGCCGGCATCAGCTGCGGATGCGGGAAACGCTCGTCGATGTACTCGTTGATGATGTTCGACTCGTACAGAATCAGGTCGCGCTCGACGAGAATCGGCACTTGACCGTACGGGTTCATCACCGCGATGTCTTCCGGCTTGTTGAACAGATCGACGTCGCGAATCTCGAAATCCATGCCCTTTTCGAACAACACCAGCCGGCAGCGCTGGGAGAACGGGCAAGTAGTGCCGGAATACAGAACCATCATGTTTTTTAAGTCCCTTCAGTAAACTCGAAGGCCGGCCGCGGGGCTCCCTCCCGGGAGCGCCGTCGAGCCGACCCACGCCGTCGATGGCGTGCTATTTGATATCTCGCCAGTATGCCGCGTTCAGACGCCATGCGAGGAAGCTCAGGAGCGCCAGAAACAGCAAGACCCAGACGCCGAGGCGCTTGCGGGTCTGCTGGGCGGGTTCGGACATCCACGAAAGGTACGAAACCAGATCGGCCACAGCTGAATCATAATCCACGTTCGACATGGTGCCAGGCGTCACCTGAGTGTAACCCACGAATCTTTTTGTCTTTTCGCCGGTTTTCTCGTCCGTATCCGTCTCGAACCGTGCGTCACGGATGCCTTGCAGCGTCCATAGCACATGCGGCATCCCCACGTTCTCGAACACGCGATTGTTCCAGCCCGTCGGCCTCGTGGGATCGCGGTAGAAGCTGCGCAAGTACGTATAGAGCCAGTCCTTGCCGCGCGCCCGCGCCTCCACCGACAAATCCGGCGGCGACGCGCCGAACCACGCTTTAGCGTCGTCCGGGCGCATAGCGATGCTCATGGTGTTGCCGATCTTGTCCGTCGTGAACAGCAGATTTTCCTGGATCTGCTTCTGCGTGAGCCCGAGGTCCGTCAGACGGTTGTAGCGCATCAGGCTCGCGCTATGGCAGTTCAGGCAGTAGTTTACAAATATTTGAGCGCCGTGCTGCAAGGACGCAAAATTGTCCGCGTTATCGGGCGCGCGGTCCAGCACCGCTTCTTCCTCCGCGTGCACCGGCGCCGCGCTGAACGCGAACATCGCCGCGCCGATCATCGCGAGAGTCGAGAGCCATTTTTTCATCGTGTCGTCTCCGGGCGGGCGCTTAGTGGAGTTTGTAGTTCACTCGCTCGGGCGGCGTCTTGAATCTGCCGCGCGGCGTCCAGAAAGGCATGCCGAGGAAAAACGCGAAATAAATGAGCGCGCAGATCTGCGCGATGAGCGTCCCCGCCGGCGATGGCGGACGCGTTCCCAAAAAGCCGAGCACCAGGAACGCGAAGACGAAAATCGCGTAAAAGACTTTGTGAAAGAGCGGCCGGTAGCGGATCGACTTCACCGGACTGCGATCCAGCCAGGGCACGAAGAACAGCGAGACGACCGCCGTGCCCATCACGACCACGCCCCAGAACTTGGATTCGGTGAGCGCCATGAACACGATCACGACGAGCGCGAGGACTGGCAGCCCAATGCGCCATTTTCCGCGCGCGCGCAAAAACGCGAACACCCCGAGCAGCGCGATGATGATCATCAGCACGATCTTGAACGGATCGGTGGTCGCACGCAGCATCGCGTAGAACGCGGTGAAGTACCACACGGGCGCGATTTCAGACGGCGTTTGCAGCGGATTAGCCGGCACGAAGTTATTCGCTTCGAGGAAGTAGCCGCCCATTTCCGGCGCGAAGAAAATGATCGCCGCGAAAATCAGCAAAAAGACACACACGCCCATGAAGTCGTGGACCGAGTAATACGGGTGAAACGGAATACCGTCGAGCGGAATGCCGTTCGCGTCCTTTTTCGCCTTGATTTCGATGCCGTCCGGATTATTCGATCCCACTTCATGCAGCGCGACCAGATGCGCAACAACGAGCCCGATCAGAACGAGCGGAATCGCGATCACATGAAACGAAAAGAAGCGGTTCAGCGTGACGTCCGACACGACATAATCGCCTCGAATCCACAGCGACAAATCCGGACCGATAAAAGGAATCGCCGAGAACAGATTCACGATCACCTGCGCGCCCCAGAACGACATTTGCCCCCAAGGCAGCAGATAGCCGAAAAACGCCTCTGCCATCAGGCACAGGAAAATGGCGCACCCGAAAATCCAGACGAGCTCGCGCGGCTTGCGGTACGACCCGTACATCAGACTGCGGAACATATGCAGATAAACGACGACGAAAAACATCGACGCGCCCGTGGAATGCATATACCGGATGAGCCAGCCCCACGGCACTTCACGCATGATGTACTCGACCGATGCAAAAGCCAGCGTCGCATCGGGCTTGTAATTCATGACGAGAAAGATGCCCGTGACGATCTGAATGACGAGCACGAGCATCGAAAGCGAGCCGAAGAAATACCAGAAGTTGAAGTTCTTCGGCGCGTAGTATTCGGAAACGTGTTTCTTCCAGGTGGATGTCAAAGGAAACCGGCGATCTATCCAGCCCAAGAAGCCCGTCGTTTCCACATCCTTGTCTGCGGTCGCCATTTAAGCCTCTCCCTTTTCGTCCTTGCCGATCACGAGTTGCGTCGCGGATGTGAACATGTACGGCGGCACGTCCAGATTCTGCGGCGCGGGCTTGTTCTTGAAGACGCGGCCGGCCATGTCATAGGTCGAGCCGTGGCACGGGCAAAGAAAGCCGCCCGGCCAGTTATCGGGAAGATTGGGTTGCGGACCTTCAGAAAAACGCGGCGTCGGCGTGCAGCCGAGGTGCGTACAGACGGCGACGGCCACGAATATGTTTTTATGATCGGCGCGGGAGCGGAACTCGTTGTTGCAGTACTCCGGCAACGGCATCGAGAATTCCATTTTGGACTTCGGATCGGCCACTTCGTTGTCGGCCTTCTTCACGTCGGACAGCATTTCGTCCGTGCGATTCACGATCCACACCGGCTTGCCGCGCCAGGCGACCGTCATCATTTCGCCCGGCTTTAGTCCGCTGATATCGACCTCGACGGGCGCGCCCGCCGCCTTGGCCTTCTCCGACGGAGCGAACGAACCAACAAAGGGAACCAGCGTTGCCACACCTCCGACACCACCCGCCACGGTCGTCGTAATCAGCCAGGTACGGCGGCCGCCATCGACGCGCTTATCGTCCTTGTCTCGCATCACACGCCCCACTTCTGAGTTGGATTTATACCGTCACATCAGTGTTCCGCCGCTAGTGTGCGCGAATGGAGTTGCCATTTACAAGGGCCGTTAGGGGAAAATTACCCGGATTTAGCGAACCTTCCGGGTTTTCCCCACGTTTTCGCGCGTTCGCGTGAAGCATCCTTTCATGCCTTCAGCCGGGCCCAAACGAAGAAAAAACGCCGCTTCAAACCGGATTATCGATATCGATAAACACATGCTCGATGTCGAACTCTTCGGACAGGTGCGCGCCGACGGCCTGCACGCCGTAGCGCTCCGTCGCGTGATGCCCCGCCGCGATATACGCCACGCCGGATTCCGCCGCGATGTGCATCGTCTGCTCGGACACTTCGCCGCTCAGATACACGTCGGCGCCCGCGTCGATGGCCTGTTCGAAATAGCCCTGCGCGCCGCCCGTGCACCACGCGACGCGCCGCAGTTCCCGGTCGGCATCGCCGAACACGAGCGGCTTGCGGCCGAGCGCGTTCTCGACGGTCGCGGTGAAGTGCTCGAGCGAAAGCGGCATGGTGATCGGGGCGACCCAGCCGATGTCCTGATCGCCGAAACGGCCGTCGGCAATGAGGCCGAGCCGCGCGCCGATCTGCGCGTTGTTGCCGAGTTCCGGATGCGCGTCGAGCGGCAGGTGATACGCGAAAAGATTGATGTCGTTGGCGATCAGCGTGCGCAGCCGCCGATGCTTGCGCCCCGTGATCTGCGGCGCCTCGTTGCGCCAGAAATAGCCGTGATGGACGAGCACCGTGTCCGCGCCCCACTCGAGCGCGGCTTTCAGGAAGGCGAGCGAAGCCGTCACGCCGGTCGCGATTTTCTGAACGCGGCGCGTGCCTTCCACCTGTAGGCCGTTCGGGCAATAGTCCTTGAAGCGGCCGATTTCCAGCAGGTTGTTCAGATACAATTCGAGTTCGATCCGATCCATGAAATCCTCTATCCCTTCAAATGCTTAGACGCTTCTGGCTGTTTTTTGCCCAAGCGGTCACCGTGCTTTTGGCTCTGATGTTCATCATCGCGACCCTGAAACCGCAGTGGCTTCAACGTCAGGGCCAATTCGGCAAGCAACTCGCCGAGCCGATCGTCGCGTTACAGGAAGTGGCGCCGAGCATCGGCTCGCGCCCGCTCCAGTCGTCGTACGCGGACGGCGCGCAAAAGGCGATGCCCGCGGTGGTGAACGTGTTTTCCAGCAAAGACGGCAATCTGCCGGCGGACCCGCGAGCCAAAGACCCGCTATTCCGCTACTTCTTCGGCGACAAGAACAGACGCAAGAACGACGAGCCTCCCGCGTCGAATCTCGGGTCAGGCGTCATCGTCAGCTCGGAAGGTTACATTCTAACGAACCAGCACGTCGTGGACGGCGCGGATCAGATCGAAGTCGCGCTGGCAGACGGCCGCACGTCGAGCGCGAAAGTGATCGGCGTCGATCCCGAAACGGACCTCGCCGTGCTGAAGATCGCGCTGACGAACCTGCCGAGCATCACGCTCGGGCGAATGGACCAGACGCACGTCGGCGACGTCGTGCTGGCGATCGGCAATCCGTTCGGCGTCGGCCAGACGGTGACGATGGGCATCGTGAGCGCGCTCGGGCGCAATCACCTTGGCATCAATACGTTCGAGAACTTCATTCAGACCGACGCCGCCATCAATCCCGGCAACTCGGGTGGTGCGCTCGTGGACGTGAACGGCAATCTGCTCGGCATCAACACTGCCATCTATTCGCGTAGCGGCGGCTCGCTCGGCATCGGCTTCGCCATTCCGGTGTCGACGGCGCGCAGCGTGCTCGAGAGCATCATCACGACGGGCACCGTGACGCGCGGATGGATCGGCGTGGAGCCGCAGGACGTGACGCCGGAAATCGCCGAATCGTTCGGGCTCGATCAGAAATCCGGCGCGATCGTCGCGGGCGTGCTGCAAGGCGGCCCGGCGGATAAAGCCGGCATCAAGCCGGGCGATATTCTCGTCAGCATCAACGAGGACACGATCACCGACACCACGCGCCTCTTGAATGTCGTTGCTCAGATCAAGCCGGGCACGTCCGTGAAAGTGCATCTGATGCGCAAGAACAAGGAACTGGACGTGAACGTGATGATCGGCAAACGGCCCGCGCAGCCCAAGGCGCCGCAGACGCCGGACGAAGATCAGGGCGATCAGGGCGACGAATAACGCGCCGAGCGTCCAAAGAAAAAGGCAGCTTCGGCTGCCTTTTTTACTGCGGAAAATGCGCGCTCGGTCCGGCCGACGCTGCGACAATCGGCCGCAGCTATTTCACGGTCAGTTCTTCGCTTTCGATCGCGTCTTTTCCGACAACGAGCCGCGCCGCCACGATTCCCGCTTCGTACAAGATGATGAGCGGAATCGCGAGGATGAGCTGCGAGAAAACATCGGGCGGCGTCACCACGGCCGAGATGATGAACGCGCCGACGATCACATACGGCCGGATCTGCTTGAGCTTCTGAATCGACACGACGCCCATGCGCGCGAGCAGCACCACGACGATAGGCACCTCGAACGTGACGCCGAACGCAAGGAACATGGTCAGCACAAAGCTGAGGTAATTGTCGATATCCGTCGTCATCTCCGCGCCGAGCGGCGCGTTGTAATGCGCCATCACGCGGAAAATGGTCGGGAACACGATGAAATACGCGAACGCCATGCCGCAGAGAAACAGCGCGTAGCTGCTCGACACCAGTGGCGCGACGAGCTTCTTCTCATGCTGATAGAGCCCCGGCGCGACGAACGCCCAGATCTGATACAGCACGAACGGCAGCGCGATGACGAAGGCGACGAGCATCGTCACTTTCATCGGCACGAAGAACGAGCCGGTGACGTCGGTCACGATCATCTTGCCGTCGCGCGGCAGGTTCTGCATCAGCGGACGCGCGAGCAGTTTGAAGATGTCGGGCGCCCAGTACACCAGCCCGACGAAAACGACGATGACCGAAGCCCCCGCGCGGATGATGCGATCGCGCAGTTCCACCAGATGGGAGATAAACGTCTCTTCGACGGGCTCGTCTTTATTGTGTTGCGGGTCGCTCACGCCGGCCCTCGGTTTGGATCATCGATGGAAGAAATGCGGCCGTGTCAGAAGAACTTCGTCGGACGGCGCAAGCTAGCAGGCGTATGACGCGCGACGCGGGCCGCGCCCGACTGCACGCGCGTGCGGCGCGCGGTGGTGCGCTTGTACCAGCTCGGAACCGCCGTCTGCTTGACGCGCCAGTTCTTGCGCTTCGCCGGCGCGAACGTCGAGTTCACCCAAGGCTTGTCGGAAGCGCCGCTTTCATCCGCGGACGCTGAAGCGCCTCCCGCGATGCTCGGCTCGACCGACGTGCCTTCCCGCCACGCATCGTTCAGGTCGGACTCGTGGCGCCGCAGATTGTCGTGAATCGTCGATTCGACGTTCGACGCCGCCGTCTCGAACTGCGTGCGCATCTTTTTGAGTTCGTCGAGTTCCATCTCGCGCGCCACCTCCGACTTCACGTCGTTGATGTAACGCTGAGCGCGCCCGAAGAGCGCGCCCGCCGTGCGCGCGACGCCGGGCAACCGCTCCGGCCCGAGCACCACCAGCGCGACGACGCCGATGAGCGCCATTTTGGTCAGACCGAGATCGAGCATTGAAGGAACTGTGCAGGGTTACGTTCGCCCGTTCGATTAGCGGTAGTCGCCCGAACGCGTCTTGTCCTTCGCTTCGACGTCCACCGTGTCGCGCGGCAGTTGATCGCGCTTATCGGCCGACGCGGGGTTGTCTTCCTCGCGCATGCCTTCCTTGAAGCCGCGAACCGCGCCGCCCAGATCACCGCCGATATTGCGCAATTTCTTCGTGCCGAAGACGAGCGCCACGATCAGCAGAACGATCAACCAATGCCAAATGCTTAACGAACCCATGAATGAAAACTCTCCTATTTCCGCCGCAAAAGCCTTTCCGCGACGGAAGGCTGGCCTGCAGCTCGAGCCGAAGCAATGCCGCCTCGGCTATCAGTATCGATTTTGCGCGCCCAATATGGCATTGGAAAGCAAAACGCCGATGAAACCGGCGTCAGCCCATTCGCCGCCACGGACGCGCCCCAGCCAGAAGATGCGCATGAATGTGATACACCTCCTGCCCGCCGCCTGGCCCGGTATTGATGACCGTCCGGAAACCGGTATCCCCACCCGTGTAGGAAACGCCCAAATCTTTCGCGAGACGGCCAACGAGACTTAACATTCTACCAAGCAGCGGCGCATCGCTTTCGGAACAGTCCGAAAGCGTCTCGATGTGCCGACGCGGAATCACGAGCACATGAACCGGCGCGGCCGGGTTGATGTCGTTAAACGCGACGAATTCGTCGTCCTCGTAGACCTTGGTGCTCGGAATCTGCCCGGAGGCAATCTTGCAGAAGATGCAGTTGTCTTGGCTCATGAATGTGCGTACTCCGTTGCCAGGCATCGCCGCTAGAACCACGTCTGCGGGTCGATCGGTTTGTTTTCGTAGAGGAACAGCCAGCCCTTGATGACGCGATACAGCGTCCAGATGCCGACTGCGGACAGAATGAGAAAGCCGACGCCCACGAACAGCAGCGCGACGCCGATCACATGGCCGAGCACCGCCCACCAGAACGTGCGGATCTGCCAAGAAAAGTGCGCCTGATACGGCGTGCCGACGGTATCGCCGCGCTTCAGATAATTGATGATGACCGCGACGAGCACGGTCAGCCCGCCCGTCAGCCAATAGAGCGCGTACAGCGCATAAAGAATGTGCGTGAGCGTGCGCAGGCTGCGCAGCCGCTCGTCTTCCGCCGGCGTCTGAACCACAGGCGGCGGGTACGGTCCATCGAGCCCGGCCATGCTTGCCTCCTCCGCTTGCGCGAGAAAAGTGGGCGAACGCCTCGTCAGCCGCCGTTCTGTTCGCGCTCGCGCGACTTGCGCAGCGCCTTTTCCTCGATACCCGACAGACCTTCGCGCCGCTCCAGTTCGGCGATCACGTCGGCGGGACTCAGGTCGAAGTGCGACAGCATCACGAGACAATGAAACCACAAATCGGCGACCTCGCCGACGAGCGCCTTCGACGCGCCGCCGTGGCGCGCGTCCTTAGCGGCGAGCACGACTTCGGTCGCTTCCTCGCCGATCTTCTTCAGGACCGCGTCGTCACCTTTATGAAAGAGTCGCGAAACGTAGGATTGTTCCGGATCGCCGCCCTTCCGGCTGTCGATGACGGCGGCAAGGCGAAGCAGCGTGTCCAGCGTGGTGGCTTGCGTCATTTGTAAATGCTTTCTGGGTCTCTCAGGACCGGCTCGACGGCGACCCACTCGCCGCTTTCGGCCGTTCCCTCGAATTTCTGGAAGAAGCAGGAATGGCGGCCCGTATGGCACGCAATGCCCGACACCTGCTCGACCTTGAGCAGCACGACGTCTTCATCGCAATCGAGCCGCACTTCGTGCACGTGCTGAACGTGCCCCGATTCTTCGCCCTTGAACCAAAGGCGCTGTCGCGAGCGCGAAAAATAGACGGCGCGCTTCAGCTCGATGGTCTTCGCCAGCGCCTCGCGGTTCATCCACGCGAACATCAGCACGTCGTTCGTCGATGCTTCCTGCGCGATGACGGGCACGAGGCCGTTCGCGTCCCACTTCACCTTGTCGAGCCAATTCGTCGGGTCGCTCACGGTTCAGATCCTCACCGAGATGCCTTGATCGGCCATGAAACGCTTCGCTTCGCCGACCGTATGCTCGCCGTAGTGGAAGATGCTCGCGGCGAGCACCGCGTCGGCGTGCCCTTCGACGATGCCGTCCGCCAGATGCTTCAGCGACCCGACGCCGCCCGACGCGATCACCGGAACGGGCACCGCATCCGACACGGCGCGCGTCAGCGCCAGATCGAAGCCGGCCTTCGTGCCGTCGCGATCCATGCTGGTCAGCAGGATCTCGCCCGCACCGAGCTCCGCCATCTTGCGCGCCCATTCGACTGCGTCGATGCCGGTCGCCTTGCGGCCGCCGTGCGTAAACACTTCCCAGCGCGGCAGCTCGCCTTCGCCCGACACGCGCTTCGCGTCGATCGCGACGACGATGCACTGCGAGCCGTGCTTGTCCGACGCGTCGCGCACGAGTTGCGGATTCGCGACCGCCGACGAGTTCATGCTGATCTTGTCCGCGCCCGCGTTCAGCAAGCGCCGGACGTCCTCGACCGCGCGCACGCCGCCGCCGACGGTCAGCGGAATGAAGACCTGCGAGGCCACCGCCTCGATGATCGGCAAAATGAGATCGCGCTGGTCGGACGTCGCGGTGATGTCGAGGAACGTGAGTTCGTCGGCGCCCTGATCGTCGTAGCGTCGCGCGATTTCGACGGGATCGCCCGCGTCGCGCAGTTCGACGAAGTTGACGCCCTTCACCACGCGGCCAGCGGTCACGTCGAGACAGGGGATGATGCGTTTTGCGAGGGCCATGTTCTAGCTACTGCCGGTTCGGTACGGTTGAGGGCGGCCAGCGCCGCCCGGCGCGCTTCAGTGTGCTCGCGGGAGAAGCCGGAAGTGCGGCCTTAAGCGTCGTCCGCTTCGCGCAGTGCGTCGGCGCGGGTTTGCGCCGCCTTGAAATCGAGGTCGCCCGAATAGATCGCGCGTCCGCAGATCACGCCTTCGATGCCTTCGTCCTCGACTTCGCAGAGCGATTCGATGTCCGCGATGCTCGACAACCCGCCGCTTGCGATCACCGGAATCTTGACCGCTTGCGCGAGCCGCACGGTCGCGTCGATGTTGATGCCCTGAAGCATGCCGTCGCGGCCGATGTCCGTGTAGATGATCGACTCGCAGCCGTAATCCTCGAACTTGCGGCCGAGGTCCACGACTTCGTGGCCGGTCAGCTTGCTCCAGCCATCGGTGGCGACCTTGCCGTCTTTCGCGTCCAGCCCGACGATGATGTGCCCGCCGAACGCGCTGCACGCGTCTTGCAGGAAACCGGGATTCTTCACCGCCGCCGTGCCGATGATCACGTACGAAAGACCGTCGTCCAGATAGCGTTCGATGGTGTTGAGGTCTCGGATGCCGCCGCCGAGCTGCACCGGAATTTCGCTGCCCACTTCTTCGATGATCGCCCGAATGGCGTCGCCGTTCTTCGGCTTGCCCGCGAACGCGCCGTTCAGATCGACGAGGTGCAGTCTGCGCGCGCCCTTGTCGACCCAATGCCGGGCCATCGCCGCCGGATCTTCTGAAAAAATGGTCGCCTGGTCCATATCGCCCTGCTTGAGGCGCACGCACTGACCGTCTTTAAGATCGATGGCCGGAATGAGCAGCATAGGTATCGCGTATCTTCTGGGTGAAAGTGATTGAAACGGCCTCGCGGGCCGTCTCGCTAGTGTAGTACAAGTCTTGCCGCACTCAATCGCGCGGAGGCGTGGCCGCGAGGCTCGCGCGCGCCGACGTTCACGGGTTCCAGTGAACGAAGTTGCGATAAAGGCGCAAGCCGGCGTCGGCGCTCTTTTCCGGGTGAAACTGGGTCGCGAAGATGTTGTCGCGCGCGACCGCCGACGTGAACGCATCGCCGTAGACGGTTTCGCCCGATGTGTGCGCCGGGTTCTCCGGCGCGACGTGATAGCTGTGCACGAAGTAGAAGAACGCGCCATCCGCGATGCCGTCCCAGACCGGATGCGCCTGCGTCTGACGCACGCGGTTCCAGCCCATCTGCGGCACTTTGAAGCGCGAGCCGTCGTCCTGCACGCGGCCTTCAAGCCGGAAACGCACCACTTTGCCCGGGAACAGGCCGAGCCCGCGCGTGTCGCCTTCCTCGCTCCAATCGAAGAGCATCTGTTCACCGACGCACACGCCGAGCATCGGCTTTTCGCGCGACGCCTGCATCACCGCTTCCTGCAGGCCCGATTGCCCGAGATGCGCCATGCAGTCGCGCATCGCGCCCTGCCCCGGCAGCACGATGCGATCGGCCGCGTGAATGGCCTGCGGCTGATCGACGATCGCCACGTCCGCGTCGGGCGCGGCCTTCTTCAGCGCCTGATACACCGAGCGCAGGTTGCCCATTCCGTAATCAACAATCGCAATCGAAGTTTTCATTTCAAAGTAGGCATCAGGGCCTTCAACCCGTTGACGATGAATTCCACCGCCAGCGCCGACAGCATCAATCCCATGAGACGCGTGCCGATATTGATTCCGGTGCGCCCGACCCAGCGCGCGATCGGCTCCGCGAGATTCAGCGCGCCGAAGCACAGCGCCGCGATGATCGCGCCCAGCACGACGAGCCCGAAGCGGTCGTACCAGTGCTGCGCACTTGCAGCATAGACGATCACCGTGCTGATCGATCCCGGCCCGGTAAGCAGCGGAATGGCGAGCGGTACGACTGCGATGCTGTTGCGCTCTTCCGCTTCCATGCGCTCTTCGGGCGTCGAGCGCGCGTTGCCGACTTGCGCGTTCAGCATGCTGATCGCCATGAGCAGCATGATGATGCCGCCGCCCACTTCGAACGATCCGACTGAAATACCGAAGAACGCGATGATCTGCTGCCCGAGCAACGCGGTCACGGCAATCACGCAGAACACCGAAATACACGCGACGCGGATGGTGTTGCGCTTCTCCACGTCCGATTGCTGCGAGGTGAGGCTCAGAAAAAACGGTATCGCGCCGATCGGGTTGATCAGCGCGAGCAAGGATATGAACGACTTGAAAAGATCCATCGCGAATGGCCGGCCGAGTTAGACGCTTTTCGGCGCCGAATCGGCAAACGGCTGATCAGAGACTGCCTTTGGTCGATGGAATCTGTCCCGCCGCGCGTTCGTCGACTTCGACGGCCATGCGCAGCGCGCGGCCGAAAGCCTTGAACACGGTCTCGACCTGATGATGCGCGTTGATGCCGCGCAGGTTGTCGATATGCAGCGTCACGCCCGCGTGGTTCACGAAGCCGCGAAAGAATTCGATGGTGAGATCGACATCGAACGTGCCGATGCGCGCACGCGTGAACGGCACATGGAATTCGAGCCCCGGCCGCCCCGAGAAGTCGATCACGACGCGCGACAGCGCCTCGTCGAGCGGCACGTACGAATGACCATAGCGGCGAATGCCCTTGCGATCGCCGATAGCCTTCGCCACCGCTTGCCCGAGCGTGATGCCGGTGTCTTCGACGGTATGGTGATCGTCGATATGGAGGTCGCCATGCGCTTCGATTTCGAGGTCGAACAGGCCGTGACGGGCAATCTGGTCGAGCATGTGATCGAGAAACGGCACGCCGGTGGCGAGCTTCTGCTTGCCGGTGCCGTCCAGATCGAGCTTTACACGGATCTGCGTTTCGCTGGTGTTGCGAACGACTTCCGCAATGCGCATGGTGTTTCCTTGAGACTTTTCGAAGAAGGGGTTCAGTTGGGGGCGAGCTTTCTCAGCGCCGCGAGCATCTGCGCGTTCTCTTCGGCCGTTCCGACCGTCAATCGCACGCAATTCGTAAGCAACGGATGCATTTTACTCACGTTTTTCACCAAAACCCGCGACGTAAGCAGGGTTTCGAACGCGAGCGCCGCATCGGGCACGCGCACCAGCAGGAAGTTGCCCGCGCTCGGATAAACGGTCATGCCCGGCAGCGCGGCGACTTCACGCGCGAGGTCGGCGCGCGCTTCGCGCAACGCGGCGGCTTGCGCGTCGAGCACATCTAGATGATCGAGCAGGAAATCGGCGGTGGCCTGCGTCAGCACGTTGATGTTGTACGGCGGGCGCACCTTGTCGAACTGCGTGATCCACGCGGGCGAACCGGCCATGTAACCGAGGCGGATGCCCGCGAGGCCGAGCTTCGACACCGTGCGCATGACGACGACGTTATCGAACTGCGCGGCGCGCGGCATCCACGTTTTCCCGGCGAACGGCTGATACGCCTCGTCGATCACGACGAGGCTTTTCGTCGCCGCCGCGATCACGCGTTCGATGTCAGCGTCGTCGTAGAGCGTGCCGGTCGGATTGTTCGGATACGCGAGATAGACGAGCGCGGGCGCGTGTTCCTTGATGGCGGCGATGAGCGCGTCGGCGTTGAGCGTGAAATCGGCATTGAGCGGCACGCCGATGAATTGGAGATTCGCGAACGCCGCCGACAGGTGATACATGACGAAGCCCGGCACCGGCGCGACGACCTTCGCGCCCGGCTTCGAACACGCGATAGACATCATGCTGATCAACTCGTCGGAACCGTTGCCGAGCAGAACGTCGCACGCGGGCGGGACGTGCATTGCGCGCTTGAGTTTCGCGATGAGTTCAGCCGGGCGCGGCGCCGGATAACGGTTCAGCGCGACGCCCGCGAGATGCGCGCCGAGCCGTTGCGCGAGCGCGTCGGGCAGCGTGTACGGATTTTCCATCGCGTCGAGCTTGATGAGGCCCGTGGATTCCGGCACGGGATAGCTCGTCATCGCGAGGACGTCGGGACGAATGATGTCGTTCGGTGTGGTCATGGTGGCGCTGTTTGCGCTGGCGGCGGCTTCCAGGCCGCCTTTTTCGATCGGATGGCTCGCTTCAGCCGACGTTTTTCATCCGGTATTCGGCGCTCTTGGCATGCGCCTGCAAACCCTCGCCATACGCCAGTTCCGCCGCGATTTCACCCAATGTCTGCGCGCCGTCCGAACTCACTTCGATGACGCTCGAACGCTTCATGAAGTCGTAGACGCCGAGCGGCGACGAAAAACGCGCGGTACGCGAAGTCGGCAGCACGTGGTTCGGGCCGGCGCAATAGTCGCCGAGGCTTTCGCTCGTGTAGCGGCCGAGGAACATCGCGCCCGCGTTGTGAATCTGCGCGGCCCACTGATGCGGATCGAGCGCGGAAATCTCCAGATGCTCCGGCGCAATCTCATTGGCGATGGCGCAGGCTTCGGCCATGTCCTTCACCTTGATGAGCGCGCCGCGGTCTTCGAGCGAGCGCTGGATGACGTCGCGCCGCGGCATCGCGGGAAGCAGTTCGACGATCGCGTCCTCGACGCGCTGAATGAACGCCGCGTCCGGGCACAGCAAAATGGATTGCGCGAGTTCGTCGTGCTCGGCTTGCGAGAACAGGTCCATCGCGACCCAGCGCGGATCGGTGGTCGCGTCGCAGATCACGAGAATCTCGGACGGTCCCGCGATCATGTCGATGCCGACGGTTCCGAACACGCGACGCTTCGCCGACGCCACATACGCGTTGCCCGGACCGCAGATCTTGTCGACAGCCGGCACGGTCTGCGTGCCGTACGCGAGCGCGCCGACAGCCTGCGCGCCGCCGATGGTGAACACGCGATCTACGCCGCCGAGCAGCGCGGCCGCGAGCACGAGCGGATTCTTCACGCCATCGGGCGTGGGCACGACCATCACGATTTCCTTCACGCCCGCGACACGCGCCGGAATCGCGTTCATCAGCACGGACGACGGATACGCCGCCTTGCCGCCCGGCACGTAGATGCCCGCGCGATCGAGCGGCGTCACCTTCTGGCCGAGCACGGTGCCGTCCGCTTCGGTGTACTGCCAGCTATGGCTGCCGCATTCGATGCGCTGCTTTTCGTGATAGCCGCGCACGCGCGCCGCCGCCGCTTCGAGCGCCGCGCGGCGCTTCGGCTCCAGACCTTCCAGCGCGGCTTCCATCTCGGACGCCGGCAATTCGAGCGCCGCGACGCTGTCCGCTTTCAGGCGATCGAACTTGTTCGTGTATTCGAGCACGGCTTCGTCGCCGCGCGCTTTGACGTCCGCGAGAATCTGCGCGACGGCGCGCTCGATGGCTTCGTCCTCGCTCGCTTCGAACGCGAGCACCGCGCGCAGCGCCTTTTGAAAACCATCGGTGCTGGAATCGAGCTTACGAATCTTGATAGACATGCTGGTTTCCGATTGTCCTGTGGGCGGCAAGCGTGAGGCGGCCGCCCTAGTTGTTCGTTGCTGCCGAGGCGCGCTCGAACGCGTCGAGATAGGGCTTCAGCGCCGCGCGCTTCAACTTGAGCGCCGCCTGATTCACCACGAGCCGCGACGAAATCTGCATGATTTCTTCGACCTCGACCAGGTTGTTCGCGCGCAACGTGCCGCCGGAGCTCACCAGATCGACGATCGCATCCGCGAGGCCGACGAGCGGCGCGAGTTCCATCGATCCGTACAGCTTGATCAGATCGACGTGAACGCCCTTCGCCGCGAAGTGTTCGCGCGCCGTCTCCGTGTACTTCGTCGCGACGCGCAGCCGCGCGCCCTGGCGCACCGCGTTGGCGTAGTCGAAGCCCGCCTTCACCGCCACCGACATCCGGCAGCGCGCAATGTTCAGATCCACCGGCTGATACAGACCGCCGCCGCCATGCTCGATCAGCACGTCCTTGCCCGCCACGCCGAAATCCGCCGCGCCGTATTCGACGTACGTCGGCACGTCGGTCGCGCGCACGATGATCACGCGCAGGTTCGGGTTCGTGGTCGGAAGGATCAGCTTGCGCGAGCTTTCCGGATCTTCGGCGACCTGCACGCCCGCTGCCGCGAGCAGCGGCACCGTTTCCTCGAAGATACGCCCTTTCGAGAGCGCGAGCGTGAGCGGCGCGCTGGCCTCGACCGACGACGACGTCTGCGGCAACGAGCTCATTGCTCGCTCCCGCTGCCCTTGATGCGGCGAACGTTCGCGCCGACCGCCGTCAGCTTCGACTCCATGCGGTCGTAGCCGCGATCCAGATGGTAGATGCGGTCGATCAGCGTTTCGCCGTCCGCGCACATCGCCGCGATCACGAGGCTCGCCGACGCGCGCAGATCGGTCGCCATGACCTTCGCGCCCGACAGTTGCGCGACGCCGCTGACGAGCGCCGTGTTGCCATCGACGGTAATGCTCGCGCCCAGGCGGTTCAGCTCCTGCACGTGCATAAAGCGGTTCTCGAAAATGGTCTCGACCACTTGCGACGTGCCGCTTGCAATGGCGTTCAGCGCCATGAACTGCGCCTGCATGTCGGTCGGGAAGGCGGGATATTCGGATGTGCGAATGTTCACGGCTTCCGGCCGCTTGCTCATGCGCACGCGCATCCAGTCGTCGCCTTCCTCGATGGACACGCCCGCTTCGCGCAGCTTGGCCGTCACGGCGTCGAGCAGGGACGGGCTCACGTGGCGCAGCGTGACGTCGCCGCCGGCCGCCGCGACCGCGCACAGGAACGTGCCCGCTTCGATGCGGTCGGGCACCACGGCATGACGCGCGCCATGCAGCTTTTCGACGCCCTGAATCACGAGCCGGTCGGTGCCGATACCCTCGATCTTCGCGCCCATCGCGACGAGGAGATTCGCGAGGTCGCTCACTTCCGGCTCGCGCGCCGCGTTCTCGATGATCGTTTCGCCGTCGGCAAGCACTGCCGCCATCAGCAGATTCTCGGTGCCGGTCACGGTGATCATGTCCGTGATGATGCGCGCGCCCTTCAGGCGCTTCGCGCGCGCCTCGATGAAGCCGTGCTCGATGTTGATCTCGGCGCCCATCGCCTGAAGGCCTTTGATGTGCTGATCGACCGGACGCGCGCCGATGGCGCAGCCGCCCGGCAGCGACACCTTCGCCTCGCCGAAACGCGCGACGAGCGGCCCGAGCACGAGAATCGACGCGCGCATGGTCTTCACCATCTCGTACGGCGCGACGAGGTTATGCACCTTCGACGCGTTGAGCGTCACGCGGCCATCGGTCATGGCTTCGGACTGCACGCCCATCTGCCGCAGCAGTTCGAGCGTGGTGCGCACGTCCTTCAGGTTCGGCACGTTCGACAGATGGACGTCGTCGGCGGTGAGAAGGCTCGCGCACAGAATCGGCAAAGCCGCGTTCTTGGCGCCCGATACGGTGATTTCGCCGGAGAGCTTCGCGCCCCCCGTGATGACGAGTTTGTCCATGGTTGCTTGTCCTTCGACCGAGCGTCCTGCTGCGGAGCCGGATTCGGCGCCGCGGTTATCTTGAATGTTCCGCACTCTGTGCTGCCTGGTTCTGCCTGCTTCTACCGGTCATGCCGGGTGTTGCTAGCTGTTGCTGAGGGTTGGGCGTGTGACCTGCGTGTGACTTGATTTGGCTTCGCCGAATGGACTCAGGCCGATTTCCATTCGTCGGGGGTGAGGGTCTTCATGCTGAGCGCATGAATCTCCTCGCGCATGCGCTCGCCGAGCGCCGCGTAGACCAGTTGATGACGCGCGATCAGGCGTTTGCCGACGAACGCATCGCTCACGATGGTCGCGAAAAAATGCTGGCCGTCGCCTTCCACTTCGAGATGCTGGCACGACAGACCGCCAGCGATGTAGTCCTTCACTTGCTCTGGAGTCGGCAACATGGGATGTCTCCTTGGGATTTAGTGACGCAGCTTGTAGCCGCTCGCGAGCAGCCGCACGGCGATCAGCGCGAGCACGACCAGAAAGCCGCCGACGATACACAGGCTCAAGAGCGGGTTCACGTCCGACGAGCCGAAAAAGCCGTAGCGGAAACCGTCGATCATGTAGAAGAACGGATTCAGATGCGACACCGCGCGCCAGATGGGCGGCAGCGAATGCGTCGAATAGAAGACGCCCGACAGAAACGTGAGCGGCATGATCAGAAAGTTCTGGAACGCTGCCAATTGATCGAACTTGTCGGCCCAGATGCCGGCGATCAGACCGAGTGTGCCGAGAATCGCCGAGCCGAGCATCGCGAACGCAATGATGTAGAGCGGCGCGGAAAAAGACATCGGGATGAACCATATCGTCACGATGAACACGCCGAAGCCGACGCACAACCCGCGCACCACCGACGCCAGCACGTAGGCGAAGAACATCTCCCAATGCGCGATGGGCGGCAGCAGCACGAACACGAGATTGCCCGTGATCTTCGACTGGATCAGCGACGACGAACTGTTCGCGAATGCGTTCTGCAACACGCTCATCATGACGAGGCCGGGCACGAGAAAGCTCGTGTACCCGACACCCGGATAGACCTGCACATGCCCGGTCAGCGCGTGACCGAAGATGGTGAGATAGAGCAGCGCGGTGACGATCGGCGCGAGCACCGTCTGAAACGACACCTTCCAGAAGCGCAGCAGCTCCTTGTAGAACAACGTCTGGAAGCCGCTCATGAAAGCCCCTCGACCATTTCCGGCTCGTTCATGACCTGAAGGAACACGTCTTCGAGATCGGCTTTGCGCACTTCGATTTCATCGAACGTGCAGCCCGCCGCGCGGCATTTCGCGAGGATCGGCTCGACTTCGTCGTAGCTCGACAAGCGCAGCAGGTGCTGCGCGCCGGATACCGCTTGAGGATCGACTTCCAGCGAGCGCAGGTCGGCTGGCAGCACGCCGCTCGAAAAGCGCAGATAAAGCTGCATGCCGGCGAAACGCTGCAACAGCGCGCTCGTGCGCTCCAGCGCGACGATCTCGCCGCGGCGAAGCATCGCGAGGCGGTCGCACAGCGATTCGGCTTCTTCGAGGTAATGCGTGGTCAGCACGATGGTATGGCCCTCGCGATTGAGGCGCGAGATGAACTTCCAGAGCGTCTGCCGAAGCTCGACGTCCACGCCGGCCGTGGGTTCGTCCAGCACGATCACAGGCGGCCGATGCACCAGCGCCTGCGCGACCAGCACGCGGCGCTTCATGCCGCCGGAAAGCGCGCGCGTGTTGACGTCGGCTTTCTCGGTGAGATCGAGGTTCGCCATGACCTCGTCGATCCAGTCGTCGTTGTTGCGCAGGCCGAAATAGCCCGACTGGATGCGCAGCGACTCGCGCACCGTGAAGAACGGATCGAACACCAGCTCTTGCGGGACGACGCCGAGCGCCCGACGCGCCGCGCGAAAATCGCTGACGACATCATGACCGCGCACGCTGATCGTGCCGCTATCGGCGCGCGCCAGTCCCGCGAGAATGCTGATCAACGTGGTCTTGCCCGCGCCGTTCGGACCGAGCAGGCCGAAGAACTCGCCCTCTTCCACCGTGAGGCTCACGCCCTTGAGCGCCTGCAGATCCTTGTAGCGCTTTCGGACGTTTCGGATTTCTATGGCTGACATGAACAGTGCGCGCGCCTCGTGCGGCCGCGCCTCGATTGTGCGGATTACGCGTGACGGACTCGGGCTCGCTTCAAAAAGGGGCCGGGTTCGGGCGCGAAAAAACGTTTGATTATAGGGCAAAGCCGGTAGAGCCGACGTCGGAGCGATCCTGTTTGCGGCGGTGCTTACGCTGATGAGCGCCGCCGCGCCTGAGCAAAAGAGTCAGGACAGGATCAATGTCGGAAGGTGAGCAGCGTGTCGACGCCATAGGCTTGCGCGAGACTGGCAAGCCCGGAGGGAATGTTGACGATACCGAGCGCGGCGCCGCGCGCAGTGGCCGCGCGCTGCCATGCGAGCAGCACGGCGAGCGCGGACGAATCGAACTGCCGAAGCGGCGCGCAATCGACTTCCGTCGCGCCGGCGGCGATGCGCGAAAGGCCGGCTTCGAGCGCGGCCTTCGCGCTTTCGTGAGTCAAGGACGCGGCCGTCTGGAAACGGCCGCCCGTGCCGACTGCGCTCACGACGAAGCCTTGCCGCTCGCGAGTTGCTGATTGCGCTGCGTGAGGAACTGCAGCAGGCCGTCGACGCCGTGTTGCGAGATCTGCTCGCTGAACTGCTGCTGATACGCCTGGATCAACCATGCGCCGAGCACGTTGATGTCATACACGCGCCAGCCTTGCGGCGTCTTGTACAGGCGATAGTCGAGCTCGACCGGCTGGCCGTTGTTCATCACGACCGAGCGAACGACGACATCCGTGTCTTCCGGCGATGCGCGGAACGGCTTGTACTGAATGGTCTGATTGCGGACCTGGCTCAACGCGCCCGAATACGTGCGGATCAGCAGCATCTTGAACTGCTCGACGATCTGCTTCTGCTGCTCCGGCGTGGCCGAATTCCAGTTGCGACCCATCACGAGACGCGTGGTGCGCGTGAAGTCCGTGTACGGCAGGATCTTCTGGTTGACGAGCTCAGTGATGTGCTGCACGTCGCCCGACTGGAGCTTCGGGTCCGACTTGATTTGATCGAGAACCTGCTGAGTGACGGTCTTGATCATGCCGTCGGGCGCGCTCGTATCGACCGTTTGCGCCGACGCCGCGCCGCAGAACGCCATCAGCATGGCAAAGAAAGGAAGCAAGAAGAGTTTTTTCATCGCAGACCCTGCAAAAGAAGTGGCTTGGATTGGAGTGCGCGGCTTGAACCAAGTTCAGGCCGCGCACCGGCCAATCTGTAATAAACGCTGTCAATCATGTTACCGCGCGTTAGCGTAGATGCGCTCAACGCAGGCGGAACGAAGGGAAGCCGGGCGGCGCACGCGGCGGCACGTACTGATTGCCTGGCACGGTCGCGCCGCTCGAACTCGCGGCGTTCGGCGTGGCTGCGGTTCCCGAAGCAGGCGCCGCGCCCGACGCGGCTTCCGCCGCCGACGCAGCCGCTGGGGGCACCGCCGTTGCCGATGCGCCCACCGCGCCGCTTGCGCCGCCGGGTTCGGCGTACGTCGGCAGCGGCGCTTCGTCGTAGTTCGGCATGCTGTCGCTATCGCCGTCGTTGTCGCCGTGAATCAGATACTGGCGACGCTGCAAGTACGCGTTACGCACGAAGGAATACTTGTCGAGCGCGGCATCGGCGAGTACGTCCGTCGCGCCAAGCAGGTTCGCCCGCGTATTGACGAGGTTCACGCCATACAGCGCCCAGCTCACGGAATCCGGGCTCACGTACGTCAACGGACTGCCGAAGTAGTCGACCACCAGCCCGCTCGTGTCGCGCACCGTGCTCGGCCCGAGCAGGGGCAGCACGAGATACGGTCCCGACGGCACGCCGTAATGACCGAGCGTCAGCCCGAAGTCGCCGGCGTGCTTCGGCAACTTGGCGACCGTCGCCACGTCGAAGAGGCCGCCGACGCCGAACACCGTGTTGATCGCGACGCGCATGATGTCGGAGACGCCATCCGCGATCTTCAACTGCAGCAGATTGTTCGCCGCGATGTACACATCGCCGATATTCGAGAAGAAGTTCGTGACGCTGTTGCGCACCGGCTCCGGCACGCTCCACACGTACGCCTTCGCGACCGGCTTCAGCGCGAACTGATCCACCTTGTCGTTGATGGTGAACATCGTCCGGTTGTAGCTCTCGAACGGATCGCCCTTCGTGGGCGTCGTCACCGTCGCGCAACCGGCGAGCGTCACCGCCGCCGCCGAGACAAGCACGCGCCGCAGCCCCATCGCGTACATAGCTTCTCCTTATTGAGCCGAGCCCGATGCCGCGCTCGCTGCCGCCGCGCCCGACGCCGCGGGTGCAGCCGGTGCGGGTGCAGCGCCCATTGCGCTGGCCGCGCCAGGGAACGCCGGCGCAGCAGCGGCCGGTGCGGCCGGCGTTGCTGCCTTCGACGCGCCGGAATCCGCCGCCTTGTTGTAGAGGAACTGTCCGATCAGGTTTTCGAGCACGACAGCCGATTGCGTCATCGTGATGGTGTCGCCGTTCTTGAGCATCTGATCGTCGCCGCCCGGCTCGAGGCCGATGTACTGCTCGCCGAGCAGACCCGAGGTCAGGATCTTCGCGGACGAATCCTTCGGAAACTGGTACTGCTTGTCGATGTCGATGGTCACGACCGCCTGATACGCGTTCGGATCGAAGCCGATGGAGCCGACGCGCCCGACCGTCACGCCCGCGCTCTTCACGGGCGCGCGCGGCTTGAGGCCGCCGATGTTGTCGAACTTGAGCCGAACGGCGTAGGTTTGCTGGAACGACAGGGAACTCATGTTGCCGGCCTTCAGCGCGAGAAACAGCAGCGCCACGAAACCGAGCACCACGAAGAGGCCGACCCAAAAGTCGAGAGCAGTCTTTTTCATCGTCTTTCCAAAGAGAATCTTGTCGCGGGTTGCGCGTGACGGTCTGTGCCCTTCACACCGCCCACGCCCTCGCGGGCGTCCGCGAGTGGTCCATTAGCTGAACATCAACGCGGTCAGCAGGAAGTCGAGGCCGAGCACGGCGAGCGACGCGTACACGACCGTTTTCGTCGTCGCGCGCGACACGCCTTCCGGCGTCGGCCGGGCTTCGTAGCCCTGAAACAACGCGATGAACGTCACCGCGAAACCGAACACGACGCTTTTCACGACGCCGTTGCCGACATCGCGCCAGACATCCACGCCGCCCTGCATCTGCGACCAGAACGCGCCCGAATCCACGCCGATCAGCAGCACGCCGACCACATAGCCGCCGATCACGCCGACCGCGCTGAAAATGGCCGCGAGCACCGGCATCGAAATGATGCCCGCCCACATGCGCGGCGCGACGACCACCTTGATGGGATCGACGGCCATCATTTCCATAGCCGTGAGTTGCTCGCCCGCCTTCATGAGGCCGATTTCCGCCGTCAGCGACGTGCCCGCGCGCCCGGCGAAGAGCAGCGCCGTGACCACGGGCCCGAGCTCGCGCACGAGCGACAGCGCGACGAGCAGCCCGAGCGCCTGCTCCGAGCCGTAGCGATTGAGCGTGTAATAGCCCTGCAAGCCGAGCACGAAGCCGACGAACAGACCCGACACCGCGATGATCACGAGCGAATAATTGCCGACGAAGTGGATTTGTTTCGTGACAAGCCGCGGGCGGCGCAGCAGCGGGAAGAATTCGAGCACGAGGCGCGCGAGCATGCGCGTCGCGTAACCGGCGGTGCCGAAGCCGTCGAGCACCCAGCGTCCGAGTGCGCTGATCATGCCTTGCCTCCGATGCCGAAATCCGCTGCGAGGTTCTGGCTCGCGTAGTGGAACTTGAAGGGGCCGTCGGGCGTGCCGTCGATGAACTGGCGCACGGTCGGGTCCTGCGACGCGCGCAGTTGCGCGGGCGTGCCTTCCGCGTGGATGCCGCCGTTGGCCACGAAGTACACGTAGTCGGCGATGGCGAACGATTCCGGGACGTCGTGCGAGACGAGAATGGACGTGGCGCCGAGCGCGTCGTTCAGCGTGCGGATCAGCTTGGCGGTGATGCCGAGCGAAATGGGATCGAGACCCGCGAACGGCTCGTCGTACATCATGAGTTCGGGATCGAGCGCGATGGCGCGCGCCAGCGCCACGCGACGCGCCATGCCGCCCGAAATTTCCGACGGCGCGAGGTCGCGCGCGCCGCGCAAGCCCACGGCGTTGAGCTTCATCAAAACGAGATCGCGGATAAGTGCTTCAGGCAGATCCGTGTGCTCGCGCAGCGGGAACGCGACGTTCTCGAAGACCGTTTGATCCGTGAAGAGCGCGCCGAACTGGAACAGCATGCCCATCTTCCGGCGCAGCGCGTACAGACCGTCCCGCGTCTGCGCGCCGACGTCCTGCCCGCCGTACAGCACCTGGCCGCGGCTCGCCTTGACGAGACCGCCGATCAGCCGAAGCGTCGTAGTCTTGCCGCAGCCCGAGCCGCCCATGACGGCGACGACCTGACCGCGCGTGAAGCGCATGTTCAGGTTCGACAGGACGAGCCGGTCGCCGTAACCGAAGTCGACGTCGCGTAGCTCGAGCAGAGTCTCAGAAGAGGCTGGCACTGGGTAAGAAATTCCGTTGACGCAAAACGCCGCATTATAGGGCCTGCGTGCAATCGGTGCTTTGCCTAGTGCGCGGTGCCTAATTTTTTCGGAACTGTCAGCATTGACCTGCAAAGTTTTGTTGCAGCGATGTGACCGCCCGAGCAGTATCCGGCGCTTCGGTCACGGCGCGCACGACCGCCGCGCTGCCGACGCCCGTCGCGAGCACGTCGCCGATCACTTTGCCGTCGATTCCGCCGATCGCGACGAGCGGCACCCGGCCGCGCAGAAGCTGCACGTAGCGGCGCAGGCGGGCGAGACCTTGCGGCTTGGTCGGCATGACCTTCGTCGTCGTCGGGAAGACGGCGCCGAGCGCGAGATAGCTCGGCCGGAAGTGCAGCGCGCGCAGCATCTCGTAATAGCCGTGCGTCGAGAGGCCGAGGCGCAGGCCGGCGTGCGCAATCGCGCTTAGGTCGGCGGTCTCGACGTCTTCCTGGCCGAGATGCACGCCGTATGCGCCCGCCGCTATCGCCTCGCGCCAGTGATCGTTGATGAACAGCCGCGCCTGATGCCGACGCCCCGCCGCCACGGACCGTTCGATTTCGCGTCGAAGATCGTCGGCGTCCGCGCTTTTTCGGCGCAGTTGCGCCGTGGCGACGCCCAGATCGAGCACGCGCTCGACCCAATCCGCGCTTGGCAGCACGGGATAGAGCCCGAGTTCGGCTGGACAAGGCGGGAACGCCGGCTCCGGCGCGGGCGGCAGGCCGCCGACGCGCGGGAACGTCGCGAAATCGACGGGCCAGGCGTCGTCTTTCGACTCGTCGCCGGTGCGCCAGGCCAGCGCCAGAACGAGCGCGTCGTGCGGCTCGAAGTTGCAGTCGAGAAACGCGGCGAGCGCGGCGAGCCAGTCGTCGGAACGCTCGCCGTCGAGCACGAAACGCTCGCCCTCGCGCGTCAGCGTCACGCGCGAGCCGTGCGCTTCGAGCACGGCGGCGTCGCTGGCAAGCGCGCCGGAATCGGATTCACGCGGCTCCGTGAGCACGATCAAATCCTGCGCGCCGGCCGATTCGGGCGCGGTCAGGCAGATGCGCCAGCGCGTCGACGCGGCGGGCCAGTCGCCGAGACGCGCGCGGATGCGCTCCGCGACTTCCACGAGTTCGTCCGCCGGCGGCCAGAACACTTCGCGACCGAGCAGGCTCATGCCGCACCTCCGTCCTGATGCCAGAACGGCATGCCGACGACCGGCGTGCTCGCCTGCGCGCTGTCGCGCTCGGCCATCGGACCGGCGAGAAACGCGCTGCGGCCCGCTTCGACGCCCAGCGCAAACGCACGCGCCATCTGTGGCGGAAACGTGGCCTGCGAAACCGCCGTGTTGAGCAGCACGCCGTCGAAGCCCCACTCCATGACCTGACACGCGTGCGACGGCACGCCGAGACCCGCATCGACGATCAGCGGCACGTCCGGCAGCCGCTCGCGCAGCGTACGCAGGCCGTAGGGATTGGTGACGCCCTTGCCGGTGCCGATGGGCGCGCCCCACGGCATCAGCGCTTCGCAGCCGGCATCGAGCAGGCGCCGGCCGATCACGAGATCTTCCGTGCAGTACGGCAGCACCTTGAAGCCGTCGCGCACGAGCTTCGCCGCCGCTTCGACCAGGCCGATCGGGTCGGGCTGGAGCGTGTAGTCATCGCCGATCAGTTCGAGCTTGATCCACGGCGTGTCGAACACTTCGCGCGCCATGTAGGCGGTGGTCAGCACTTCGTCCACGCTCTGGCAGCCCGCCGTGTTCGGCAACAGCGCGACGCCGTGACGCTTGAGCACGTCGAAGAAGCCCGCTTCGCCCGTCTCCGACTGGCGGCGCAGCGCGACCGTCACCATGCCGGGACGCGCGGCGTCGATCGAATCCGACAGCGATTGCAGCGACGGATAGCGCGACGTGCCGAGCAGCACGCGGCTCGGAAACGCTTGGCCGTAAAGCGTGAGGACGTCGGCGGTCTGTGTGGTCATGATGGAATCCTTCGTGTGTTCAACCGCCCGCGACGGGCGAAACGACGTCGAGCTTGTCGCCCGGCGCGAGCGTCTTCGTGCCGTGCTCGCCGCGCGCGACGAACTGGCCGTTGAGCGCGACCGCGAACGGCGGCTTCGCGCCGAAGGCGGCGAGCGCGTCGGTGACGGTGGCGGCATCGGGCAAGGTGAACTCGCGCTGATTGATGTGGATGTTCATGGTTCTGTCTCTGAATCCTGTCACGCGGGCACGGCCGCGAACGCGCCGTGCAGCAGCTCGGGCCATCTGGCATCGCCGCGGAATTGCGCGAACGAAGCGGCGTCGCGCACCGTTTCGCCGATGAGCGCATCGGCGAGCGCGCAGGCGGCATCGGCCACTTCGGGCGCGATCATGAAGCCGTGCCGATACAGCCCGTTCACGCGCAGCGTCTGCGCGCCGTCCCAGACAATGGCCGGACGATGATCCGGCAGCGTCGGCCGGCATTGCGAGTTGAGTTCGAGAATGCGCGCTTCGCCGAATCCCGGATGGACGGCGAACGCCGCGCTCAGCAATTCGAGCGCCGAGCGCACGCTGACGGGCGACATGTCCTCGCCCTCGACTTCCGTCGCGCCGATCACGTAGACGTCGTTCTGCTTGGGCGCGATGTAAAGCGGATAGCGCGGATGGAGCAAGCGCACCGGCCGCGTGAGCCCGATGCCCGGCGCATGCACCCGCGCCACTTCGCCGCGAATGCCGCGCAGCGCGGGCCACGCGGGCTTTGCGCCGAGACCGCGGCAATCGATGATCCAGCGCGCATCGGGCATGGCATCGACCGGCGTATGCCAGTGCGTGCGCACGCCGCGCGCCGCCAGCCCCGCCGCGAGCGCCTTGAGCGCCTGCCGGTTGTCGAGCTGGCCTTCGTGCGGCAGCAGCCAGCCCTGCGCGAAGCGGGAGCCGAGCGCCGGTTCCGCCTCGGCGACCTGCGCGCCGGCGAGCTTGACGAAACCGCCGTCGAGTAGCGATGCCGGGGCGTTCGCGCGCAGCCGGCGCTCGAAAAGCGGCGCTTCCGCGCGATCCGCGCCGTGCCACACGACGAGCGTCCCGTTGCGCTGAAAGAAGACCGGCTCGGGCAATGCCGCGAGCACATCCGGCCAGCGCGCGAGCGACGCCGCGCCGAGCTCGACGACGAGCGGCTCCGCGCTCGTCGCTTCCGCGAGCGGCGCGAGCATGGCCGCGGCGACCCACGCGGCCGACTGCGAGCCGGCTTCGTCGCCACGCTCGTAGAGCGCGACGCCGTGCCCCGCGCCCGCAAGCTGCCAGGCGACGAGCCGCCCGACGAGCCCGCCGCCGATCACCGCGAAGTCCGGCCGGCGCGCGTCGCCCTGTTCCATGCTGTTCACAATCCGATGTCTCCTCATCCGGTCCCGTGCGTCGCCTCGACGAAAGCGAGCGTCGCCGCAGGAAGCGGCAAACCGATTGACTAACTGACTAACGTGGCGAATCAGCGGAGGAGAGACCTGCACGGCGGCCGTCAGACGCACCGAGCGGAAAAGGAAGACCGGAAGAGACTGGAGGAATGGCGCGGCAAACGCGCGTTCTCCGGAAACTTCCCTCGCCGGTATTACCCGGATCGGGTGCAAAGGGTCTCTCTCAGCCTCGCCGCGCCGGCCACCGTTTCCAGTGACGTCGCGCGAAGCACCCCTGTTTCGTCGCAGATCATTAGAGCATAAAAGGCAAAGCCGCTGCAAACCGGGATTGCCCGCTACGGTCGTAGCGCTCCCGTCGTGCCGCGTCGTGCCGCTTCGGTCGCGGCCGGCGGCACTCTGGCACAATGCCCCGAACACCGGTTCATCGGACGATCGGGCCGAATTAAGCGACAGTTAAGGCAGCATCACAACAATCTGCGAACCCGGAACTGGCTGCGCGCACGTCGATGCCGCGCGCCGCACGGCAAGCGACACCGTCTCAACCCGCCGGCGATCCGGCGCACCCGAACACAAGGTCATGGTCAACTCGAATCTCGAAAGCACGCAGCAGAAGGCAGATGACGTATCGGCGTGGAGCCTCATCAAACCTTATTGGGTCTCGGAAGAGCGCGGCGTCGCGTGGGGCCTTCTGGTCGCGATCATCGCGATCAACATGACGGTCGTCTGGATCAACGTGCGGCTCAACAGCTGGAACGCGGACTTCTATAACGCGCTGCAAAACAAGAACGTGCGCGACTTTCCGCACTTGCTGCTGATCTTCACCGGTCTCGCGTTTGCGTACATTCTGCTCGCCGTCTACGGGCGGTATCTGCGGCAAATGCTTGCGTTCCGCTGGCGGCAATGGCTCACGAACCGGTATCTCGAACAATGGTTCGGCGACAAGGCGTTCTACCGCATCGAGCGCGACCGCCTCGCCGACAACCCCGACCAGCGTATCAGCGACGACCTGCAATCCTTCGCGACCACCACGCTTACGCTGTCGCTCGACCTGCTATCGACGCTCGTCACGCTCGTCACCTTCATCACCATTTTGTGGACGCTCGCGGGCGCTCTGACGCTGACGCTCTTCGGCAAGCCGCTCGTCATTCCGGGCTACATGGTGTGGGCCGCCGCGCTTTACGCGATTCTCGGCTCGCTCATTATCCAGAAGGTCGGGCATCCGCTCGTGTCGATCAACTACCAGCAGCAGAAAGTGGAGGCGGATTTTCGCTTCGGCCTGATCCGCGTGCGCGAAAACGCGGAGCAGATCGCGTTCTACGACGGCATCGCCACCGAAACCGCCAACGCGAAGAGCATCTTCCAGCGCATTCGCGACAACTGGTGGCTCATCATGAAGTACACGAAGCGCATGACCTTCGTGCTGTCCTTCTACGGACAAATCGCCATTATCTTTCCGATCATGGTCGCCGCGCCCCGCTACTTCGCGGGCGCGTTTTCGTTCGGCGTGCTGATGCAGATTTCGTCGGCGTTCGGCACCGTCAGCGATTCGTTTTCCTGGTTCATCAACAGTTATTCGACGCTGGTCGAATGGCGCGCCACCGTCAACCGTCTGCGCGAATTCAAGCGCGTCATGCGCTCGACGCATATCCGCGAGGAAACGTCGCCCGCGACCGAACGCGGCGGCATCAATCTGCATTACACGAGCACACGTTCGCTAACGACCACCGGTCTCATGCTCGCGTTGCCGAACGGCACGCCGCTGTCACGCGTGGCGGACGTCTCGATCGAGCCGGGTTCGCGCTGGCTCGTCGTCGGGCCGTCGGGTTCGGGCAAGAGCACGCTGATGCGCGCGCTCGCGGGCCTGTGGCCGTTCGGCGACGGCACCATCGACGCGCCCGTCGATGCGAAGCTCATGTTCGTGCCGCAGCAGAGTTATCTGCCGATCGGGACGTTGCGCGGCGCGCTGTCGTATCCGTCGCCGGCCACGACGTTCACCGACGAGGAATCGCGCGAAGCCTTGCGCGCGTGCAATCTCGAAGCGTACGGCGACCGGCTCGACGAAAGCGCGCACTGGGCGCGCAGCTTGTCGCCGGGCGAGCAGCAGCGGCTGGCTGCGGCGCGCGTGCTGCTGCACAAGCCGGACTTCGTGTTCCTCGACGAAGCGACGAGCGCGCTGGATGCCGAGAACGAACTGCATATCTACAACACGCTGGTCGAGCGGTTGCCGAAGGCGGCAGTTCTGAGCGTCGCGCATCGCGAATCGGTCGCGATGTTCCATGACTACAAGATCGAGATCGAGCGGGCGATGGCGGAGGCTTGAGAAAATCGCATCGAAGCGTCGAGAAAGCCGCACGGGCCATTCAAGTCCGTGCGGTTTTTCTTTTATGCCGATTCGGATATGAACCGCTACTGGCGGAATCCGACAAGGCGCGATAGGCTGAAGATGCCCGCTACGAAAGACATTGTTCCGCAAAGAGTAGTACAACAAACAATTATTGACCGCGAGCGTCTCGATCGTATGTAACATGAGCAGCCTTTCGTTTGAATCGTTGCAATTCCAGCATAGGGATCGCAACGTAGTTCCCCGAGTGTGTCCACATGAACAGCGAAAACTCAACTCACGCAACGTCCAATGACTTGAGTGCGCTTGAATTGCAATTTCGTCGGAATCTCGCGAACGCCCCCGACTCGCCGTCTGCACACAACAACCTCGGCCTCGTCTTGCGGCAGCGCGGACAATTGCCCGAAGCGGTGACGCTTCTGAGGAAAGCCGCAGCACTCAAGCCAGAGTCCGCAGACATCGCATTCAACCTTGGTCTCGCCCTCCTGGAATCCCGATTCTTCGCCGAAGCCGAGACGGCGTTTCGTCACGCCCTTGCCCGCCGGCCGGGCTTTGTTCAGGCAGGCCACCTGCTCGGGAAGACATTAATGTATCTCGGGCGGTGGATCGACGGCGAAGAGACGCTCCGGGAGGTGATCGCAGCCGCGCCCGACACTGCGGACGCCTACTACATGCTCGGAAACTCGCTACACATGCGAGACCGGCTTGGCGAAGCCGAGGCCGTGCTGCGCCGCGGAGTGTCAGTCGACCCAGCATCGTTCGAAATGCGCATGGAAATGGGCGCTGTATTGCAGGAGCTGAACCGCCTCGACGCGGCTGAAGCCGAATATCGGCATGCGCTCGCGCTGCGGCCCGACAGTGTGCGTGCACGGTTCGCGCTTTCGGGCCTTTTGTTGAAGACGGGGCGTTACGAAGAGGGTTTCGCGTTATACGAAGCGCGCTACGTCGAGTCGCAGGAATGGACGGATTGGACCGGAAGATTTGCTTTCGAAGAGCAGTCACGCGTGCCGGTGGCCATGTGGCGCGGCGAGCCGCTCGACGGAAAGTCTTTGCTGATCGTGCCGGAGCAAGGGCTTGGCGATGCGATCCAGTTCGCGCGCTTCATTCCGATGCTCAAGTCGCAAGGCGTGCGGAATTTGACCGTTGCATGCTCGCCATCCCTCGTGCGGCTTTTTCGGTCCATCAGCGCGGCAGATGCCGTCATTGACGCGACGGCCGCTCTCCGGTTCGACGAGTACGACTACAAGTGCTACATGATGAGCATGGCTTTCCGTCTCGGCACGAGGCTCGACACTATCCCGCGCCAGATACCCTATCTCAGCGCGCCAGCCGCACGAATCGAACATTGGAAGCAGCGACTCGACGCACATGTGCAACGCGGTCGTTACAGGGTGGGTTTAGTGTGGGGCGGATCGTCGGAGCTTGGCACTGTCAAACACGGTCCGGCCGAGTTCCATATGGACTTGCGCCGTTCCATCCGGCTGAGCGCTTTCCTCCCGCTTCTGCAGACTGCCGGTGTGACGTTCGTCAGCTTGCAGAAAGGACCGCCGGAGTCGCAACTCGCGGACATCCCGGATCATCTGCGCCCGCTGAACCCGATGGCCGACGCAGTAGACTTCGCGGAGACCGCAGCCATCATCGAAAATCTGGATCTCGTTATTACCGTAGATACGTCTGTGGCGCATTTAGCCGGCGCGCTCGGCAAACCGGTATGGATTCTTTCGCGCTTCGAAGGCGAGTGGCGCTGGCTTCACGACCGCGACGACTCACCGTGGTATCCGAGCGCGCGCATTTTCCGGCAGAAGCAACGCGGAGAATGGGGCGAAGTCATCGAGCGTGTTGCCAGTGAACTACGCGAGATCGCGGGGGATAGAGGGGCGGCGTCGCGTTGACACGGCGGTCTTCGGAACTGGACGCATCGCCGGGGTGCTTCCTTGGCGAATCGCGCGCAAGCGAAAAAGCGCCGGTCCGACTAACGCAAGCGCGATCCGATACGTCAACCACCACGCGTCATTCATCGACCGAAGCAAAAACGGACAACCGTGGTTGTCCGTTTCGTCTCTTGCCTACTGTTCCCGCTTATCGCGGCAACTCGCTACTGCCCATCAGATACGCATCCACCGACCGCGCGCACTGACGCCCTTCGCGAATCGCCCACACGACGAGCGACTGCCCGCGCCGCATGTCGCCTGCGGTGAAGACCTTGTCGACCGACGTGTAGTAGGCCTTCTCGCCTTCAGTCGATGCCCGCACGTTGCCGCGCGCATCTTTGTCCACGCCGAACGCTTCGAGCACGGGCGAAAGCGGCTGCGTGAAACCCATCGCGAGCAGAACGAGATCCGCCTTCATCTCGAACTCGGAATTCGGCACTTCCTGCATCTTGCCGTTCTTCCATTCGACGCGCGCCGCGATCAGCTTTTCCACCTTGCCGTTCTTGCCTTCGAAGCGCTTCGTCGCAACGGACCAGTCGCGCTCGCAGCCTTCCTCGTGCGACGACGACGTGCGCAGCTTGATCGGCCAGTACGGCCACACGAGCGGCTTGTTCTCTTCCTCGGGCGGCTGCGCGAGCAGTTCGAACTGCGTCACGCTCTTCGCGCCGTGACGGTTCGACGTGCCGACGCAATCCGAGCCCGTATCGCCGCCGCCGATCACGACGACATGCTTGCCCTTCGCGGTCAATTGATCCGCGACCTTGTCGCCCGCGTTGACCTTGTTCTGCTGCGGCAGGAATTCCATCGCGAAGTGGATGCCTTCCAGCTCGCGCCCCGGCACCGGCAGATCGCGCGGCGTTTCCGAGCCGCCCGCGACCACCACGGCGTCGAACTGCTCTTTCAGTTCTTCCGGCGTGATGCTTTCCTTCGCCGTATTGCCGATGTGCGACGGAATCGCGTCGCGGCCGACGAACACGTTCGTCCGGAACGACACGCCTTCCGCTTCCATCTGGCGCATGCGGCGGTCGATCAGCCACTTCTCCAGCTTGAAGTCGGGGATGCCATAGCGCAGCAAACCGCCGATGCGATCGTTCTTTTCGAACACGACCACGTCGTGTCCCGCGCGCGCCAGTTGCTGCGCGACCGCGAGCCCCGCCGGACCCGAACCCACGACGGCGACCTTCTTGCCCGTCTTGTGCTTCGGCGGCTGCGGTGCGACCCAGCCTTCTTCCCACGCCTTGTCGATGATCTTGCGCTCGATCGACTTGATGCCAACCGGGTCTTCGTTGATGCCGAGCGTGCACGCCGCTTCGCACGGCGCCGGGCAGATGCGGCCCGTGAACTCCGGGAAGTTGTTGGTCGAATGCAGCACTTCGATCGCGCTCTTCCAGTCCTGGCGGAACACGAGATCGTTGAAGTCCGGAATGATGTTGTTGACCGGACAGCCGTTGTTGCAGAACGGAATGCCGCAATCCATGCAGCGCGCGCCTTGAACCTTGGCGTCGTCGTCGGTCAGCGCGGCGACGAATTCCTTGTAATGCTTGACGCGGGTCAGCGGTGCTTCGTACGCCTCGTGGCGGCGTTCGAACTCGAGAAAACCGGTTGCCTTGCCCATATCTTTCTCTGTATTGAGTGAGGATCGCGCTCTCCGATGCCTTTTCATCGGAGAGCCCTGACTTGTTGTGTTTCGGGCTTAAGCCGCCAGTGCTTCCTTCGCCTTTCTCGCGCCGATCTCGCCGAGCGCGCGCTTGTATTCGGTCGGGAACACCTTCACGAACTGACGACGCGACGCATCCCAGTTTTCGAGCAGCGCCTTCGCGCGCGGCGAGCCGGTGAACTGGAAGTGGCGTTCGACGAGGCCCTTGAGCAACGCTTCGTCGGTCTGGCCCGCGTGCCACAGCGCGCGGTCCACCGTGCGCTCCTGTTCGGCTTGTTGCAGCACCGGATCGAGCGCGACCATCGACTTGTTGCACTTGGCCGCGAATGTACCGTCCGCGTCGTACACGAACGCGATGCCACCCGACATGCCCGCCGCGAAGTTGCGCCCGGTTTCGCCGAGCACGACGACCGTGCCGCCCGTCATGTACTCGCAGCCGTGATCGCCCGTGCCTTCGACAACCGCCGTCGCGCCCGAGTTACGCACGCAGAAGCGCTCGCCCGCGACGCCGCGGAAATACGATTCGCCTTCGATCGCGCCGTACATCACCGTGTTGCCGCAGATGATGTTTTCCTCGGACTTGCCGCGGAAGTCGTTGGTCGGGCGAATGATGATGCGCCCGCCCGACAGGCCCTTGCCGACGTAGTCGTTGCCGTCGCCGACGAGATCGAGCGTCACGCCCTTGGCGAGGAACGCGCCGAAGCTCTGGCCCGCCGTGCCCTTCAACTGAATGTGGATGGTGTCGTCCGGCAAACCGTCGTGGCCGTACTTCTTCGCGATCAGACCGGACAGCATGGCGCCGACCGTGCGGTTCACGTTGCGCACCGGCTGGATGAACGAGACATGCTCGCCCTTCTCGATCGCCGCCTTCGACTTCTCGATCAGCACGTGATCCAGCGCCTTGTCGAGACCGTGGTCCTGCACGTCCACATGCTTGCGCGCCACTTCCTCGCTGACCGGCACCTGATAGAAGATGCGCGAGAAGTCGAGGCCCTTCGCCTTCCAGTGCTCGACGCCCTTCTTCGTGTCGAGCAGATCGACGCGGCCGATCAGGTCGTCGAACTTGCGCAGACCGAGTTGCGCCATGATCTCGCGCACTTCTTCCGCAACGAAGAAGAAGAAGTTGACGACGTGTTCCGGCTGGCCCGTGAACTTCGCGCGCAGCACCGGATCTTGCGTCGCGACGCCGACCGGGCACGTGTTCAGGTGACACTTGCGCATCATGATGCAGCCTTCGACGACGAGCGGCGCCGTCGCGAAGCCGAACTCGTCCGCGCCGAGCAGCGCGCCGATCACGACGTCGCGGCCGGTCTTCATCTGGCCGTCGGCCTGCACGCGGATACGGCCGCGCAGACGGTTGAGCACGAGCGTCTGCTGCGTTTCGGCGAGGCCGAGTTCCCACGGCGTGCCGGCATGCTTCAGCGACGACAGCGGGGACGCGCCGGTGCCGCCGTCATGGCCCGCGATCACGACGTGATCCGCCTTCGCCTTCGCGACGCCTGCCGCCACCGTGCCGACGCCCACTTCGGACACGAGCTTCACCGAAATGCTCGACGACGAATTCACGTTCTTCAGATCGTGAATGAGTTGCGCCAGGTCTTCGATCGAATAGATGTCGTGGTGCGGCGGCGGCGAGATGAGGCCCACGCCCGGCACCGAATAACGCAGCTTGCCGATGTAGTCCGACACCTTGTGGCCGGGCAACTGGCCGCCTTCGCCGGGCTTCGCGCCCTGCGCCATCTTGATCTGGATCTGATCCGCCGACGACAGATATTGCGCCGTCACGCCGAAGCGCCCGGACGCGACCTGCTTGATCTTCGAGCGCAGCGAATCGCCGTCCTTCAGCGGAATGTCGGTGACGACTTCCTTGCCGATGATCGATTGCAGCGAGTCGCCGGTCTTGATCGGAATGCCGCGCAGTTCGTTGCGATAGCGCGTTTCGTCCTCGCCGCCTTCGCCCGTGTTCGACTTTCCGCCGATGCGGTTCATCGCGACCGCGAGCGTCGCGTGCGCTTCCGTGCTGATCGAGCCGAGCGACATCGCGCCCGTCGCAAAACGCTTGACGATTTCCTTCGCCGGTTCCACTTCGTCGAGCGGAATGGCCTTCGCCGGGTCGAGCCTGAACTCGAACAGGCCGCGGAACGTCATGTGGCGCTTGGTCTGGTCGTTGATGAGGTGCGCGTATTCCTTGTACGTCTGATACGAATTGCTGCGCGCCGAATGTTGCAGCTTGGCGATGGCATCCGGCGTCCACATGTGCTCTTCGCCGCGCACGCGGTAGGCATACTCGCCGCCCGCATCGAGCATGGTCGCGAGCACGGGGTTGTCGCCGAACGCATCGCGATGCAGGCGAATGGCTTCCTCGGCCACTTCGAAGATGCCGATGCCGCCGACCTTCGACGCGGTGCCCTTGAAATACTTCTCCACGAGATCCGACGACAGGCCGACCGCTTCGAAAATCTGCGCGCCGGTATAGGACATGTAGGTCGAAATGCCCATCTTCGACATGACCTTGTGCAGGCCCTTGCCGACCGCCTTCGTGAAGTTGTAGATGGCCTTGTCTGCCGACAGATCGCCCTTCAGCCCCTCGGCCATGTTGGCGAGCGTTTCCAGCGCGAGATACGGATGCACGGCTTCGGCGCCATAGCCCGCGAGCAGCGCGAAGTGATGCGTCTCGCGCGCCGAACCCGTTTCCACGACGAGGCCCGTGCTCGTGCGCAGACCGTGCTGCACGAGGTGCGTGTGAATGGCGGACGTGGCGAGCAGCGCCGGGATCGCGACGTTGTCGCGGTCCGTCTTGCGGTCCGACACGATCAGGATGTTGTAGCCGGACTTCACGGCATCGACGGCTTCGGCGCACAGCGACGCAATGCGCGCCTCGACGCCTTCCTTGCCCCATGCGACCGGATAGCAAATGCTCAACTCGTACGAGCGGAATTTGCCGCCGGTGTACGTGTCGATGGCGCGGATCTTCGCGATGTCCTTGAAGTCGAGCACGGGCTGCGACACTTCCAGGCGCATCGTCGGGTTGATGTTGATGGTGTCGAGCAGGTTCGGCTTCGGCCCGATGAACGAGACGAGCGACATCACCATGTTTTCGCGGATCGGGTCGATCGGCGGGTTCGTCACCTGCGCGAACAACTGCTTGAAGTAGTGATAGAGCGTCTTGTTCTTGCTGGACATGACCGCGAGCGGCGAGTCGTTGCCCATGGAACCGACGGCTTCCTCGCCCGATTGCGCCATCGGCGCCATCAGGAACTTGAGGTCTTCCTGCGTATAGCCGAACGCCTGCTGGCGGTCGAGCAGCGCGGCGGCCTCGCGGCGCTGCGTCTCGACGTCTTCCGCCTTCGGCTCGATCTCGTCGAGCTTGATGCGCACGGCGTCGATCCAGCTCTTGTACGGCTTCGCGTTCGCGAGGTTGTCCTTGAGCTCCTTGTCCTCGATGATGCGGCCCTGCTCCATGTCGATCAGGAACATCTTGCCCGGCTGAAGACGCCACTTCTTGACGATCTTCGATTCGGGAATGGGCAGCACGCCGGATTCCGACGCGAGGATCACGAGGTCGTCGTCCGTCACGATGTAGCGCGCCGGGCGCAGGCCGTTGCGGTCGAGCGTCGCGCCGATCTGGCGGCCGTCCGTGAACGCGATTGCGGCGGGGCCGTCCCACGGCTCCATCATCGCGGCGTGGTATTCGTAGAACGCGCGGCGGTTCTCGTCCATCAGCGTGTGCTGTTCCCATGCTTCGGGAATCATCATCATCATCGCGTGGACGAGCGGGTAGCCGGCCATCACCAGCAGTTCGAGACAGTTGTCGAACGAAGCGGTGTCCGACTGGCCCGGATAGATGAGCGGCCAGAGCTTCGGCAGGTCGTCGCCGAGCACGTACGAGGCGATGGCGCCGGTGCGCGCGTTCAGCCAGTTGACGTTGCCCTTCACGGTGTTGATCTCGCCGTTGTGCGCGATCATGCGGTACGGGTGCGCCAGTTCCCACGCGGGGAACGTGTTCGTCGAGAAACGCTGGTGCACGAGCGCGAGCGCGGACACGACGCGCTGGTCTTGCAGGTCGCGGTAGTACACGCCGACCTGACCGGCCAGCAGCAGCCCCTTGTAGACGACCGTGCGCGACGACATGGACGGCACGAAGTATTCCTTGCCGTGCTTGAGCTTGAGCGCCTGAATGCGATGGCTCGCCGTCTTGCGGATGATGTAGAGCTTTCGCTCGAGCGCGTCCGTCACGACGATGTCCTTGCCGCGCCCGATGAAAATCTGGCGGATCAGCGGCTCGCTCGCCTTCACGGCGGGCGAAATGGGCATGTTGGCGTCCACCGGCACGTCGCGCCAGCCCAGCACGACTTGTCCCTCGGCCTTCACGGTGCGTTCCAGTTCCTGCTCGCACGCGAGACGCGACGCGTGTTCCTTCGGCAGGAAGATCATGCCCACGCCGTATTCGCCGGCGGGCGGCAGCGTCACGCCCTGCTTCGCCATTTCCTCGCGATAGAAACCGTCCGGCACCTGAATGAGGATGCCCGCGCCGTCGCCCATCAGCGGGTCGGCGCCGACCGCGCCACGGTGGTCCAGATTCTCAAGAATCTTGAGACCCTGCTGAATGATCTCGTGGCTCTTCTTGCCCTTGATATGGGCGACGAAGCCGACGCCGCAAGCGTCGTGTTCGTTCGCGGGGTCGTACATGCCCTGCGCGGCGGGGAGCGAACCGGCTGCCGGCTGCTGATGATCGTTCATGGGACACCGTCTCTACTGTGGGGGCCGACTCGGCCGTTGAACCGTTTTGTTATCTCGCCCGGACGCTTTCGGCTGCGCTGCGAGGCGCACAGCCGGTCGCGCTGCATCGCAATAAACGCCGGAAATCGAAATATACGCGACGAATCAAAAAGATGGCAAATTAAATTCCATGGTCTGTCACCTATTATCGAAATGGTGCATCGCTGCCTTATTTAATTGGCTCCATATCACCAGGCGGCAAAAATAAACGGCGCCCCGCAAATCGGGCCGCCGTTCGATCGAGCGCGCCGCGCGCTTACTGCGTCTGGGGCGTTTCCCGAATCTTGCGCGGCCGGCCGCGCGGCAGCGGCGACACACGGCGGTTCGCGGCGCGCGCGGCCCACTCACGATACGAATCGCTGCCGAGCACCCAGCCCTTGAGCGTCGCCTGTAGCAGGCGGGTCGTCTCTCGCTCGTCGAGCGGTTGCTCGCTCAATTCCTTGTACGCGTGCTGGCGCTCGAACGGCGTGTTCCCGAGCAGCCAGAAGAGCGAGTGGTCGGTGATGAGCGAATCCACCGTCAGCCCGATGTGATGCCGGTAGCTCGACCACTTGTAGTCCTGCGGCGATGCCGCGAGCTGCGCGCGCACCGGCGCCATCTCGACGACGCGCGTCGCAAGCAGAAAGTACCGCTCGCCTTCGATGACCGTCGCGCGATACCGGCCTTCCCACAACGTGCCGCGCCGCGTGTAACGCCGGTTGAAGTGCGCGACGTAGCGCCGGCCCACCGCCTGCATCGCCTTGGGCAAGCTGGCCTCGTCGCGCGGCGTGACGAGCAGATGCACGGCTTGCGGCATCAGCGCATAAGCGTGGATGGCGAGATGGTGATCGCGCGAGGCCGTCCTCAGGCATTCGATGAAAAGCTCGTAGTCCTGGTCGTCGACGAAGGCGGGCTGCTGGTCGAGACCGCGCAGGATGACATGCTGCGGCTGTTCTGGGACGTAGAGTCGTGCAAGCCGTGCCATTCTGGATATTCCATGGGTCGCGTTTGTGTTACCCCAAGCGGGGGCTGACTGGAGACGCTGCTGCAGCGGGAACACAAGACGCATGCAAGGGCCGTGCAACGGGACTCCGAAGCGGTCTCTCGCCCTAGGGAAAATGCTCTACCGTGCCGCTATGGTGACTTTGAAATGATGTGTTCATAATGGGCGTGCTTTCAGGAGGAGCACAAATTGAAATTAAAACAAGTCGTGACGGGGATCGCAGCACTGGCATGTGTGTCCACCGCGGCACACGCGCAATCGGCTGGGTCCATTTACGCAACTGCAGGCTGGTTTCACTTTGCACCGCAAGACAGCAGCGGTCCGCTCAAAGAAACAAGTGTAGGCGGATCTCCCGTTAATATCAGCGTACCCGGCACGGGTGCCGGCATCGGAAGCGCAGATACCGCCGGCTTCACGCTGGGCTACTTCATCACCGACCACATTGCCAGCGAGTTCGAGATAGGCATTCCGCCCTCCTTCGATCTGAACGGAACCGGGACGCTCTCGCAGTACGGCAAGATCGGCAGCGCGAAGCAGTGGAGTCCAACGCTGCTGTTCAAATACTTCTTCAACGCTCCTGACGCCAAATTCCGGCCGTTCGCCGGCATCGGCGTGACGCGCACCTGGTTCACCGATGCACAGATCACCAACAGCGCGTTCGAACGCACCGTGCTGCATGGTCCGACCTCCGTCGATACGGATAGTTCGTGGGCGCCGGTCTTCAATCTGGGCGCTCAGTACAATTTCACACAACACTGGTTCGCGGCGTTCTCCGTGTCGTTCATTCCGTTGAAGGCGACGGCCAAACTGAGCACGCAAGCGCAAACGCCTGTCGGCACGCTCAACGTGCAGTCGCAGGCGAAGATCACCATCAATCCGATCGTGACGTATCTGCGCGTCGGCTATCGTTTCTGATCGCGTGATCCAGGGTCGCTATGCAGTCCGAACGCCGTCGTGTCAACAGCATGACGGCGTTTCCTTTTACACGCGCCTTGTAAATGTGACTTACGCGGCGGCGCATGCCATGCAGTAATTACGGGTCGACGGCCTGTGCATCGCGCGGTGACACCGGCATTCAATTTGCTCTAAGGCACTTTCCGCCGCGAAAGCGGAGTGTCATCCATCCACGATTCATCCATCGACGGAGCGATCATGAACGCACTGCCTAACACGCGAGACGCCATCGGAGATTCATGGAACAGCACGAGCCGCCGCGCACGCCGCATGGCGCGCCACGGCCGCGAGGCTGCGCAAGATATCGGCACTGAACTGCGCGCGCTGCTTTCCGAACTCGAAGAGACCTTGAGCGAAGGCGCTTCTGCCGATGCCGCCAGGCTGCGCGCGAGCATCAGTGACCAGGTGGACGCGGCCCGCGCCCGTCTGAACGACTCCCAAGCGGCAGTGCGCGAGCGCGCCGCCGCGGTCATGGACGACGCCGACGCCTACTTGCGCGACAGGCCGTGGCGAACCATCGCGCTGGTTGGCGGTCTCGCGTTGCTCGCGGGCGTGCTGCTGGCGCGCGCCCGCTGACGGCTTTCTCCCCGGCTAGCTGTCCAGAAAGTCCGCGCCGATGATGTCGATGCGGTCCGTACAGATCGCATCGACGCCCCATCGCGCGAGCAGGCGCGCCCGCTCCGGATCGTTCACCGTGTAGGCGAGCACGCGCAGGCCCGCGTCGCGGATGTCGCGCACGAGCGTTTCGTCGAGCGAACGGTGGTCCGCATGCAGCGAGACGCACGCGAGCGCCGCGGTCTGCTCGCGCCAGTCCGCCGGCACGCGCTCGTACAACATGCCGCGCGGCAGATCGGGCGCGGCGTCGCGAGCGGCTTCGAGCGCCTCGAACGAAAACGACGACAGCAGCGGCGCGGGCTCCGCGCCATTCCAAAGACGCGCCGTCTCACGCGCGACGAGTTCACCTGTTTCGACTTCGCGCCCCGGACACGGCTTGATCTCCACGTTCGCCGCGAGATTCAGCGACGCGCATAGCTCGCGCACTTCCGCGAGCGTCGGCATGTGCGCGCCGGCGAAATCCTCGCTGAACCACGACCCGGCGTCGAGCGCGCGCAGTTGCGCATAGGGCATCGACTTCGCCGCGCCGTGGCCGTTGGACGTGCGGTCCACGTCGTCGTCATGCAACAGGAACACGACGTTGTCCGCCGACAGCTTCGCATCGAATTCGATCATCTTCAGGCCGAGACGCGCGCCCGTCCGGATGCCTTCGAGCGTGTTCTCCGGCGCGAGCTTGCCGCCGCCGCGATGGGCGACGATAGAGGGATACGGCCAGGTTCTCATCGCGATTCCCCTCAATTCGCCCGCAATCCGGTAGCCGGATCGAAGAAGTGCAGTTGCCGCGCCGGCACCGAAACCAGCAGCTTTTCGCCCCGCTGCGGCCGATGCGCATGCGGCAAGCGCGCCGCCACGTCATGCTTGCCCCACTTGCCATGCGCGAGGTTGTCCGCGCCGAGCAATTCGGCCGAATCGACGTCGAGCGTGGCGCTGGCCGTTTCGATATAGCCGGGCGTCATGTGTTCCGGGCGGATGCCCATGATCCACTCGCGCCCGCACATCTCGCGCGTCAATCCCTGCGCGCCCGCAACCGGCAGCTTCGGTCCGCCGCGCGCTACTTCGAACACCGAACCATCTTCCGACAAGCGGCCTTCGAGCAGATTCATAGCCGGCGAACCGATGAAGCTCGCGACGAACACCGACGCGGGACGCTCGTACACTTCGGTCGGCGCGCCGATCTGCTCCGCGCGGCCCTTGTTCATCACGATGACGCGCTGCGCGAGCGTCATGGCTTCGATCTGGTCGTGCGTCACATACAGACTCGTGGTGGCGAGACGCGCATGCAGGCGCTGGATTTCGAGGCGCATTTGCACGCGCAGCTTGGCGTCGAGATTCGAGAGCGGCTCGTCGAAGAGAAAGACCGCCGGCTCGCGAACGATCGCGCGCCCCATTGCCACGCGCTGACGTTGCCCGCCCGACAACTCGCGCGGCTTGCGTGAGAGCAGGTGTTCGAGTTCGAGGATACGCGCGGCATTCGCGACGCGGCTCTCGATGGTCGCGCGGTCCGCGCCACCGATCTTGAGCGCATACGCCATATTCTGCGCCACGCTCATGTGCGGATAAAGTGCGTAATTCTGAAAGACCATCGCGATATCGCGATCCTTCGGCTCCAGCTTGTTCACCACGCGCCCGCCGATCTCGATCGTGCCTTCCGACACGCTTTCGAGACCCGCGACCATGCGCAGAAGCGTCGACTTGCCACAGCCCGAAGGCCCGACCATCACGACGAACTCGCCGTCGTTCACCGCCACGTCGATGCCATGCAGTACGTACTGCTTGCCGTCGTAAGTCTTCTTGACGCCCTGGAGTGTCAGTGCAGCCATTGAACCCGGTTCTCCTTATTATTTTTCCGCATCGACGAGGCCGCGCACGAACCACCGCTGCATCGTCAACACGACCGCGAGCGGCGGCAGCATGGCGAGCAGCGTCGCGCTCATGACGAGATGCCATTCGGTCGCCGTATCGCCCGAGGCGATCATGCTCTTGATGCCGACCACCGCCGTTTGCAGCGACTGCTCGTTGGTGATGAGAATGGGCCAGAGATACTGGTTCCACCCATAGATGAACGTGATGACGAACAGCGCCGCAATGTTCGTCTTCGAAAGCGGCAGCACCACGTCCCAGAAAAAGCGCAGCGGCCCCGCGCCGTCGATGCGCGCCGCTTCCATCAGTTCGTCGGGCAGCGTCATGAAGAACTGGCGGAACAGGAACGTAGCCGTAGCCGACGCAATGAGCGGCAGCGTGAGGCCTGCATACGTGTTGGCGAGATGCATCGACGAAACGACCTGCACCGTCGGAAAGATGCGCACTTCGACCGGCAGCATCAGCGTGACGAAGATCAGCCAGAACGCGAGGTTCTTCAACGGAAAGCGGAAGAACACGATGGCGTACGCCGAAATGATGGACACCGCGATCTTGCCGATGGAGATGACGAGCGCCATCACGAGACTGTTGACGAGCATGCGTCCGAACGGCGCGGCGGCGTTGCCGCTGCCGTGCGTCCAGATGTGCGCGACGTTTTCGAACAGATGCGTGCTCGGGACGAGCGAAAGCGGCACGGTGAAGACTTCCTTCGCGCTCATCGAGGCCGCGCAGAACGCGACGTAGACCGGAAAGACGATCAGCGCGACGCCGAGTATCAGCACCGCATGACAGAAGATATCGAAGCCGCGGCGATTCTCGATCATGAATATTGCACCCTGCGTTCGACGAAACGGAACTGCACGATGGTGAGCGCCACGACGATCACCATCAGCACGACGGACTGCGCGCCCGAACTCCCGATGTCGAGGCCCTGAAACCCTTCCGCGAAGATCTTGTAGATGAGCGTCTTCGTCGATTGCGCGGGACCGCCGCCCGTTGCGGCGTCGATGACGGGGAACGTATCGAAGAACGCGTAGACCAGATTGACGACGAGCAGGAAGAACGTCGTCGGCGAAAGCAGCGGCAAGGCAATGCCGAAGAAACGTCGCACGGGACCGGCGCCGTCGATGGCGGCGGCTTCGATCAGCGATTGCGGAATCGCCTGAAGCCCGGCGTAGAAGAACAGGAAGTTGTAGCTGACCTGCTTCCATACGGACGCGAGCACGACGAGAAACATGGCCTGCGTGCCATTGAGCGCGTGATTCCAGACGATGCCCTCTTTGGCGAGCGCATACGTCACGAGCCCGATGCTCGGATTGAACAGAAACGACCACAGCACAGCAGCGATGGCCGGCGCGACCGCATACGGCCAGATGAGCAGCGTTTGATACGCCTTCGCGCCGCGCGTCACGCGATCCGCGCAGGCTGCGAGCACGAGCGATATCACGAGGCCCGACACGGTGACGAGCGCGCAGAAAATCATCGTCGTACTGAACGACGAAAGATAGAGCGGGTCCGCGAAAAGCTGCCTGAAGTTCGCGAACCCGACGAATTCGCTCGATGTGCCGAATGCGTCCTGACTTTGCGTGGCCTGCCAGAGCGCCTCGCCCGCCGGCCACAGAAAGAAGAGCGCCGTGATGGCGAGCTGCGGCGCGACCAGCAGATACGGCAAGACGCTCGTGTCGAAACGAGACCGTTTTTCCATTGACATGTCCTTCAAGCGCGCCCGCGCGAGTCGCGGGCGCTTGAGCGTCGCGCGTCTCGTTCAGCCGCCGCTTTTCTCGAAGCGGCGCAGAAGTTCGTCGCCGCGCTGCACGGAAGAATCGAGCGCCTGCTGCGGCGTCTTCTTGCCGGCCCAGACTTGCTCCAGTTCCTCATCGACGACCGTGCGGATCTGCGGCATGTTGCCGAGGCGCAAGCCCTTCGTATAGGCAAGCGGCGGCTTGTTCAACATCTGCTTGATGGCGATGTCCGCGCCGGGGTTCTTGTCGTAGAAGCCCTGCTTCTGCGTGAGTTCGTAGGCAGCCGTCGTCACCGGCAGATAACCCGTGTCCTGATGCCACTTCGCCGCGACCTTCGGCGACGAAAGATACGCGAGGAACTTCGCGACGCCCTTGTACACCGCCGGGTCCTTGCCCGAGAGCACCCAAAGACTCGCGCCGCCGATGATCGCGTTCTGCGGCGCGCCCTTCACGCTGGCGTCGTACGGCATCATGCCGACGCCGTACTCGAACTTCGCGTACTTCTGGATGGTCGCGCGCGATCCCGACGAATTCGTGATGATCCCGCAATCGCCGCTATAGAACTTCGAGACCGGCTCGTCCTTGCGGCCGACATAGGTGAAGGTGCCGTCCTTCGCCATGTTCTGAAGGAACTGGATGTGCGCGACCTGCAGCGGCTTGTTGAATTCGAGCGTGGCGTCGAGGCCATCGAAGCCGTTGTTCTTGGATGCGAACGGCGCGGCGTGCCACGCGCTGTAGTTCTCGAGATGAATCCAGCTCTGCCAGCCGGACGAATACCCGCACGAGTAGCCCGCGGCCTTCAGCTTTTTCGCATCGGCTTCGACATCGGCCCAGGTCTTCGGCGGCTGGTTCGGATCGAGGCCCGCCTTCTTGAACGCGTCCTTGTTGTAGTAGAGGACCGGCGTGGAACTGTTGAACGGCATCGAGATGAGATGCCCGGTCTTGGCGTCGCTGTAATAGCCGGAGATGGTCGGTACGAACGCTTTCTCGTCGAGCGGCACGCCCGCCTGCTTGAAGACGTCGTAGACCGGCAGCACGGCCTTCTTCGCTTGCATCATCGTGGCGGTGCCGACTTCATAGACTTGCAGGATCGCGGGCGCGTTGCCGCTGCGATACGCCGCGATGCCCGCCGCGAGCGTCTGGTCATACGTGCCCTTGAACACCGGCACGATCTTGTAGTCGCTCTGCGATGCATTGAAGTCGTTGGCGATGTCGTTCACGCGCTCGCCGAGGGCGGCTTCCATCGCGTGCCAGAACTGGATTTCCGTCGCGGCCTGAGCCGCCGTGCTAGCGCCGAAAGCCAGAATGGCCGCGGCCGAGAGGGAACGGAACGAGAGCATGCATCGCATCGATTGAGTCTCCGGTTGTCGAACGTCTGCGCGTCAAACGCGCGATGTTAGTTGTTGTCGATGACAAACAGGCGTTGATACTCTTTCAGCGCGTACCGATCCGTCATGCCCGCGATGTAATGCGCGATGAGCCGCGCCTGCGTGCTGTTGTGACTGGGCGCGGCCGGATCGTTCGCCGACTCCTCCGCTGCCGCAATACGCGCCTGATACGCCGGCGGCAGAAGGCGCGGATCGTCGGTGAAGGCGTCGAAGAGACCGGTCACGACGCGCTTTGCCTTATTGGCCATGCGCATGACGCGGTAGTGCCGGTACAGGTTCTTGAACAGGAAACGCTTCAGCGTGGCGGCTTGCGCGGCGACTTCCTCGCTATGGGCGACGAGCGGCGGGGCATTGCGCACGTCGTCGAGCGACGCGGGCGCGGCGCGCGCGAGATTGCGGCTGGTGGCTTCGATCAGATCGACAATCAGCGTGTTGATGATCCGCCGAATGGTCTCGTGAATGAGCCTGCGCCCTTCGATGGCGGGAAACTCCGCGCGAGCCGCTTCGAAATGCGTGTGCCACAAGCTCACTTCCGCCAGCTGGTCGAGCGTGATGAGGCCGGAGCGCAGGCCGTCGTCCACGTCGTGATTGTTGTACGCGATTTCATCGGCGACATTCGCGATCTGCGCTTCCAGCGAAGGCTGTTTGCCCGCGAGGAACCGCTCGCCGAGATCGCCGAGTTGCCGCGCATTCTCGCGCGAGCAGTGCTTGAGAATGCCTTCGCGGGTTTCGAAGCACAGGTTCAGGCCATTGAACGCGCCGTAATGCTCTTCGAGCTGATCGACGACCGCGAGGCTCTGCAGATTGTGTTCGAAGCCGCCATGACCGCGCATGCATTCGTTGAGCGCGTCCTGGCCGGCGTGACCGAACGGCGTATGACCGAGATCGTGCGCGAGCGAAATGGCTTCGACCAAATCTTCGTTGAGCCGCAGATTGCGCGCGACCGACCGCGCGATTTGCGCGACCTCCAGACTATGCGTGAGACGCGTGCGAAAGAGGTCGCCTTCGTGATTGACGAAGACCTGCGTTTTGTATTCGAGCCGGCGAAACGCGGTCGAATGCACGATACGGTCGCGGTCGCGCTGAAACTCCGTGCGGGCGGCGGGCGGCGGCTCCGCATGCCGGCGCCCGCGCGACAACGCCGACCGCGCCGCGTAAGGCGCGAGATGCGCTTCGAGCGCAAGCGACGAAGGCACTCCAAATCCAGCTTCTGTTTCGCTCACCGGCGGCTCCGCTTCGTCGTGCATCGTCGTGGTCCCGGCTGATGCCCGATTGATCAGACGCTGGCAGCGAGCGTCTCGCGCACGGCCTGATCGGGCGCGCCGGTAATTTCCGTCGCGCCGAAGCGGGTCAGCAGAATGAATTTGATCTCGCCGGCTTCGGCTTTCTTGTCGACCTTCATGAGATCGATGTAGCGGTCGTCGCCGAGCTTCGGCGCGCGGACGGGCAGCTTCGCCGCTTCGATCACGCGCACGAGCCGCTTGCGCGCGGCATCGTCTAGCCTGCCGAGGCGCACGGAGAGATCCGCTGCCATGACCATGCCGCAGCCGACGGCCTCGCCGTGCAGCCATTCGCCGTAGCCGAGGCCGGCTTCGATGGCGTGGCCGAACGTGTGACCGAAATTGAGGATGGCGCGCTGTCCGCCCTCGCGCTCGTCCGACGCCACCACCGACGCCTTGATCTCGCACGACCGCTTGACCGCGTGCGCGAGCGCCCGCTCGTCGCGGCCGTTAAAAGCGCCGATGTTCGCTTCGATCCACTCGAAGAATTCGGCATCGGCGATTGCGCCCGTCTTGATGACTTCCGCGATGCCCGCCGCCAGTTCGCGCTCAGGCAGCGTGTGCAGCGCGCCGATATCCGCGATGACCGCCTGCGGCTGATAGAACGCGCCGATCATGTTCTTGCCGAGCGGATGGTTGATGCCGGTCTTGCCGCCGACCGACGAATCCACCTGCGCGAGCAGCGTGGTCGGCACCTGGATGAACGGCACGCCGCGCATGTAGCACGCCGCCGCGAAGCCGGTCATGTCGCCGACGACGCCGCCGCCCAACGCGATCAGCGTGGTCTTGCGATCGGCGCGGTTCGACAGCAGCGCGTCGAAGACGGTGTTGAGCGTTTCCCAGTTCTTGTGCGCTTCGCCGTCGGGCAGCACGACGGTCGTCACCGTCTTGCCGAGCGGTTCCAGCGCGGCGCGCAAGGTGTCGCCGTAGAGCGGATCGACCGTGGAATTGCTGACGATGGCGACCGACGAACCCTTGATATGCGGCGCGAAAAGCTCGGTGCGGCCGATCAGACCCGCGCCGATATGAATGGGATAGGCGCGCTCGCCCAGTTCGACGTTGACGGTGATCGTTGGGGTAATCATGGCGGACATTATGACTCAGCCGACTTGATGACGCCGGCCACCTCCAGTTGCATCAGGACCATGTTGACGAGCGCGTTGACGGTCGGGCGGCCGGTTTCCACGACGAAGTGCGCGCACTCGTGATAGAGCGGGTCGCGTGTTCGGAACAGCGTTTCCAGCTTGCCGCGCGGGTCGTCTGTCTGCAGAAGCGGCCGGTTCTTGTCGCGGCGCGTGCGCTGCCAGAGATCGTGCGGATTGGCGCGCAGATAGATGACGATGCCGCGATTCTTCAGATGTTCCCGGTTCTCGGGGCGCAGCACCGCGCCGCCGCCCGTTGCGAGCACGATGCCGCTCTTCTGCGACAACTCGTCGATGACATTGACTTCGCGCTGACGAAACCCGCTCTCGCCTTCCAGTTCCCAGATCACCGGAATACGCGCGCCCGTGCGCGCCTCGATTTCCAGGTCCGAGTCGATGAAATCGCGCTGCAAACGGCGCGCAACCGCGCGGCCCACGGTGGTTTTACCCGCCCCCATGAGTCCGACGAAGAAAATGTTCGCGTTCGCGTGCCCTTCCTGCAACGTCAATCCTTTACGGTATCGAATTTGTTCGTGCGGCAGCTTAAGGGCAAACCGCCCGCTTTGTCGAGTCGCGCCCGCCGCGCCGATTTGCCCCGCACCCGGCCATCGGCGAGCCCTTATCCGTCCGACGCAATCACATGCGGCGTGATCAGGATGACGAGCTCGCTGTGCGCCCTGCGTCGCGCGTCGTGACGGAAAAGCCAGCCGATGAGCGGCAGCCTCATCAGCCCCGGCACGCCAGTCACGTCCTCGCGGTCATCGTCCGAATAGATGCCGCCGATCGCCACGGTGCCGCCGTCCTCCACTTCGACGCGCGTCTGCACGTGCTTCGTATTGATGGCGGGCCCGGACACCGTCTGTTCGCCGACGCTGTCCTTCGCCACATCCAGATCCAGCACGACATGACCGTGCGGCGTGATCTGCGGCTCGACCTCCAGTTTGAGCGCAGCGCGCCGAAACTGCACGCCGGAGACGCCGTTGCCGACTTTCGCCTGATACGGCAGCTCCGTGCCCTGCTCGACGATGGCCTTCGCGCGGTCCGCCGTCACGACGCGCGGCCGCGACACCACCTGCCCGCGCCCTTCGGCTTCCAGCGCGCTCAGCTGGATATCCAGCAGCCGCGTGGCTTGCGCGGCGAAGAGCGTGAGGCCCGCCGTGGCCGCGTCGAAGCCATTGAGAGGCTGCGCCGACAGATCGTATACCACGCCGTCCTTGCCGCCCGCGATGCCGCGCGCCGCGTCGCCCGTCGGCGCGACCCCAAGTTTCACGCCGAGATTGCGCGACAACCCGGTCTCGCCCTCGACGATCCGCGCTTCGATCATGACCTGCGGCGTCGGCTTGTCGATCGAGGCGATCAGATCGGCGATCTGCTGCACGCGTGCGTCGAGGTCGGTGACGAAGAGCAGGTTGGTGCGGGCATCTGCCATCGCGGAACCGCGCTTGGACAGCACGCGCTGCGTGCCGGAGCCGGTGAGCAGCTTGCGAACGTCTTCGGCGCGCGGATAGCGCAGCAGGAATGTGCGGCTCGCGAGCGGTTCGAGATCGGCGGCGCGCGCATGCGCTTCGTATCGCAGCTTTTCGCGGGCGGCGAGTTCGGCGAGCGGCGCGACCCAGATCACGTTGCCGTGCTGCTCCATGGCAAGCCCGTTGACGTCGAGGAGCGTGTCGAACGCGCGCCGCCACGGCACCGCGGCCAAATTGATCGACACCTGACCGCGCACCTTCTCGCTTGCGATGATGTTGAGCCCGGTGAAACGCGCGAAGCTCTGCAGCGCGGCGCTCAGGTCTGCGTTCTTGAGGTCGAGCGTGATCGGCTTTCCGTCGTCGGCGGCGGGACGTGCATTATCCGATGCGCTCAGCCGTTGCCGCTTCGGCAGCGGCACGGGCGGGCCTTCGAGCGGCTCGTCGGCGCTCGCGGCGGGCTGTGCAGCCGGTGACGGCGACGCTGCGGTCGGAGGGGGCGCCGTTAGCGCCGGCACGCTCGTATCGATGGCGAACTGGTCGGTCGGCAAGGTATCGAACGATGCGGGCAGAGGCGGCAACGGCGCAATAGGCGCATCGCCGCTCTCGGCCGCGCTCGCCGCGCCCGCGATCACCAGCAAAGCGACGCCCATCGAGCGGAGGATCGAAACGGCCGCGCTCACTTGCCATCCTCCGCGAAGGTCAGCGTGCGGAGCGCGCCTTCGCCGCTCACGAGTTCGATGACGCGCGGCTGCACGCGCGCGAGCCGCTCATCGCCGATTGTCTGGCCCGGCACGACATGCTCGACGCTCTTGGCGGTCTTGGCGCTCTGCACGAGCGCCATCGCGCGATGCCGTCCGACGAGCGTGCCGACGAGCAGCATGCCCGCGCCTCGCGAGGAACCGGCGGCACTCTCCTTTGCAAACGGATCGACGACGAACGCGTCCATGCGCGGCGGCTCCGCGAGCGGCACGGCGGGCAGCGTGTCATGGATGCGCAGCGTCGCGTCGACGGTCAGCGCGCCCGCCTGCCGCCGGATGTGCACGGCCTCGGGCACGACCAGGCGCGGCAGTCCGGAAAGCGCTTCCAGAAAGCGTCGGATCTCGGGGAACGAGCCCTCCGCTCGAAACGTCAGCAAGCGTTCGGAGGGCGCCGGCGTTGGTTTCGGCGTGCCGCTTTTCAACGCCTGCGGATCGATCTCGCTCACGCGCAGGCCATTCTGCGCGGCGAGCGCGGCGACGGCGTGCAGCGCATCGCCGGCGGTCCAGTTTTCGGGCTTCATTGCGCTGGCCGCCACGCGCGTTCGCAGATCGGGCAGTTCGGCAGCCACGCGCCCTGCGTCGTCCAGCTTGCGCTGCGTCGCGGCGAGCGCGGCGCGGCTCGCATCGCGCTGACTCAAGCCGGCGTTCCGCCAGCCTTGCAAAGCCAGCGCGAACACGACGAATGCGAGCGCCACCGCAGTGATCGCGGTCCTGCGTTTCGACCATTGGTCGAGCGGCTGAAGGATCGGCTGGCGCAGCCGCGTGGGGAAATTCATGCTGATCGTGCTCATCGGATTCTCCTCGTGATCGACGCTTTCGTGCTCGCCGGTATCGGCTTGCCTGCCGCCGGCGCGTAGCGCACGAGCGCCGTGAACTCGTAACGGTCGGCGGCGGGCGTAACGGGCGCGGCGGGCGCAACGGGCGCGACGGCTTCGCGCCTGCCCGGCGACACTGTTTCGGCGCGTCGTTTCATCTCCACGACTTCCACCGATTGCTCGCCGCGCAGCCCTTCCAGACGCTTGAGCCAGCGCGCCGCCGTCTGCGAATCGGGTGCAAGCGCGGCCAGTTCCACTTCTTCCGCGCGTTGCGAGACGCGTTGCAGCGCGACTTCGCTCGAAGCCGGCCCGTCGGCGAGCGCATCGAGAAGCGCGAGAAAGCGATCGCGCGGGGCGGCGAGCGGCTGCGCGGCCTCGCGCGCGCGACGCCGTTCGCCTTCGACGCGCAGCAGGCGGGCGTGCTCGTCGATTTGCGCGCTCGATGCACGCAGCGTCGCTTCGAGCGCGATGCGCCGTTCGTCCAGACGCGCCCGCTCGAACGCGTCCCAGCCGACGACGCCGCCGACCGCCGCGCATCCCGCGAGTCCTGCGGCGGCGAGAATCGCGATCCGCTGACGCCGCAACGAGCGACGTTTCAGCGCTCGATGAGGAAGCAGGTTGAAACCTTCGACAATCGCGGCGCTCGTCATTGCAGCACCTCGCGCAGCGCGAGCCCGAAGGCCACCGCGAAGATGGGCGAATGTTTCAGCGCGCCCGCGATCTCGGATGCGCCGTGGCAATACGGCGCGGACTCGAACGGCAGCGCCGGGCAGCCGAAGACCTCGGTCAACGCCTCAAGCGAAAGCCCGGCCTGTTTCAGCAAATGCTCTCGGCCGCCCACGAAGATGCCGCCAAGCGGCGCCGCGCCCGCCAGATCGCGCAGCGCGTCCCAGGCGCTGCCGTACTCCGGCGCGGGATAGAGCGCGTCGCGCTCGACGTCGCCCGCGTTGACGAGCCAACCGTGCAAGCCCGCGCCTTCGAGCCAGCACGCCACGTAGCGCGCCTCGGCACCCAGCTCCGTTTTGCCGGAATGGCGCATCGCGCGCAGCGCCGCGGCGGGCTCGCCGTCGATGGCGCACAGCGCGATGCCCGCCGCAGCCGCCGTTTCCACGCGTGCTTCGACGTGCTGACGCGCCGTCGCCGAAATGGCGACGTCCGGCTGGCCGCCCTCGCGCGATCGCACCGACCAGTCGACCGCCAGCGCGCTGCGCTCGATGCCCGACACGCGCTCGGCTTCGGCGAGCACCGCGGGTTCCAGCAGTCCGCACGGGTCCGCGCCGAGCGTCGCCATGTCGGCCTCGCGCGTTTCGATCAGGCGCGCGAGCGGCACGCGCGTGGTGTGCGTGGCGGACGCCGGCAATCCCATGGCGCAGCGCAGCGCCCGCCACGCGCCGTTCTGCGGCAGGCGCGCGACCACATCGCGCAGCGCGGCGACGACGGCGGCGCGATCGATGAAATCGCTGCCCACCACCGCGCCCGGCGCGAGCGGCACCGTATCCAGATGTTCGACGCACACCGTCGAGTCGCGTCTCAGGCGCCGGCTCAACACGGCGATGCGCACCGCGTCCTCGCTCACGTCGATGCCCGCCGCGAACCGGCGCGTGACCGTCAGCATCGTGCCGCGCAGGGCGTTCTCGTTTGTCATGACCACTCCTTCTCTCACTCGCGCGCCGAACCGTTCGTGCGCTTGCAGTGAAGGAATTGTCGGGACGGCGGCGCACGGCGAACATTCGGCCGAATGGCTAACGCGAGCGGTGGCAGGATGTTTTGCCGGGCTATCGCGGGTATCGTTGGAGGTGGAAAAGCCAGCGCGACGCATCGGTCAGGTGTCTGGAGTCGCTAGGAAAAACCCGAAACCCGGACGGCTATAATCGCGGGACTGTTTTTGGTGGTGCTATGCAATCCTCTTCCCCGACCAATCCGCCTGCCACGCCGCCCGAACGGCCCAAGAAGGCATCACGCCCCTGGTACACACGGCTGTTTCTCGGTTTTCTCGTCAGCGTTTTCGCGTTGATCGTCTGTGCTGGACTGGTGCTGGGCTATGCGCTCGTCGTCGCGATGCCGAATCTGCCGTCGCTCGAAGCACTCACCGACTATCGTCCGAAGGTGCCGCTGCGCATCTATACGGCGGATCACGTGCTGATCGGCGAATTCGGCGAAGAGCGCCGCAGCGTCGTGCGCATTCGGGACGTGCCCGACCATCTGAAGAAGGCGGTGCTCGCCATCGAGGACGCGCGTTTCTATGACCACGGCGGCGTCGATCTGACGGGCATCCTGCGCGCCGGCAGCGTCGCGCTGACGAACGGCCACGCGTCGCAGGGCGCGAGCACGATCACCATGCAGGTCGCGCGCAACTTCTTCCTGTCGAGCGAAAAGACCTATACGCGCAAGATTTATGAAATGCTGCTCGCGTACAAGATCGAGCGCGCGCTGACGAAAGATCAGATTCTCGAGGTGTATATGAATCAGATCTATCTCGGGCAGCGCGCGTACGGTTTCGCGAGCGCGGCGCGCGTCTACTTTGGCAAGGATCTCAAGGACATCACGCTCGCGGAAGCCGCCATGCTCGCCGGTCTGCCGAAAGCGCCGTCGGCGTATAACCCGGTGGTCAATCCGAAACGCGCGAAAGTGCGCCAGGAGTACATCCTTCAGCGCATGCGCGAACTCGGCTTCATCAGCGAAGACGAGTACGAAAAAGCGGCCAAGCAGCCGCTCGTCGTGAAGGGCCAGGGGCGAGAATTCAGCGTGCACGCCGAATACGTCGCGGAGATGGTGCGCCAGATGATGTACGCGCAGTATCGCGAGGAAGCATACACGCGCGGCCTCAACGTCGTGACGACGATCGATTCCGCCGATCAGGACGCCGCGTATCGCGCCGTGCGCAAGGGCTTGATGGACTACGAACGGCGTCACGGCTATCGCGGGCCGGAAGGTTTCATCGATCTGCCGTCGAACGCGGATGACCGCGAACAGGCTATCGACGACGCGCTCGCCGAGCATCCGGACAACGGCGAGATCGTCGCGGCCGTGGTCACGGCGGCGAGCACGAAGGAAGTGAAGGCGAGCTTCATCGACGGCAACGTGGCCACCGTGAGCGGCAGCAATCTGCGCTTCGTCGCGAACGCGCTTTCGCCGCGCGCGCAGCCGAACCAGCGCATTCGTCCGGGCGCCATCGTGCGGCTCGTGAAGAACGACGACGGCGACTGGACCATCACGCAACTGCCGCAAGTGGAAGGCGCGCTCATTTCGATGGTGCCGCAGGACGGCGCGATTCGCGCGCTCGTCGGCGGGTTCGACTTCAACAAGAACAAGTTCAACCACGTCACGCAGGCATGGCGTCAGCCGGGGTCGAGCTTCAAGCCGTTCATCTACTCGGCGTCGCTGGAGAAGGGTTTGTCGCCGGCGACGATCATCAACGACGGACCGCTCTTTTTCAGCGCCGCGGAAACCGGCGGCCAGGCGTGGGAGCCGAAGAACTACGGCGGCGGCTTCGACGGCCCGATGACCATGCGCACCGCCCTGCAGAAGTCGAAGAACATGGTGTCGATCCGCATTCTGAACACCATCGGCACGAAGTACGGGCAGCAGTACATCACGCGCTTCGGCTTCGACGCCGACCGCCATCCCGCCTATCTGCCGATGGCGCTCGGCGCGGGTCTCGTCACACCGCTGCAAATGGCGGCGGGCTACGCGGTGTTCGCGAACGGCGGGTATCGCGTGAATCCGTATCTGATCGCCGATATCACCGATCCGTACGGCGCGGTCGTGTCGCATCCGCAACCGCTCGTCGCGCAGCAGACCGCGCCGCTCGCCATCACGCCGCGCAACGCGTATGTGATGAACAGCCTGCTGCAAAGCGTCGCGCAGCACGGCACGGCCGCGAAGACGAATCAGCTCAAGCGCAGCGATCTGGCCGGCAAGACCGGCACGACGAACGATTCGCGCGACGCCTGGTTCGCCGGCTACCAGCGTTCGCTCGTGGCGATCGCGTGGGTCGGCTACGACAACCCGCGCAGCCTCGGCGACAAGGAAACCGGCGGCGGGCTCGCGCTGCCGGTCTGGATGGACTACATGAGCCGCGCGCTGCAAGGCGTGCCCGAGTACAAGCCGTTGATGCCGCCCGATGTGAAATCGCTCGGCGGCGAGTTGTACTACGACGACATGACGCCGGGCCACGGCTTCATCGCGACTATCGGCGTCAGTCAGGCGCCGCCGCAGGAAGGCGGCGTGTCGGGCGTGACCGCGCCCGCGCCGGATGTCGGCGAGCAGGAAAAGCAGGACATCATGAATCTGTTCAAGGGGCAATGAGCGTTGCGCGCCCCGCGCCGGTCACGCTTTGAAGCTGACCGGCTCGCCTGCCTGCGCAGTGGAATGCTGCGAGAGCGCCGCGAAAAACTCGCTGTTGTCGCGGGTATCGCGCCATTGACCGTCGACGTACTTGTAGTGGAATCCGCCCGCCTTCGCCGCGAGCCAGATCTCGTGTTTCGGCGGCTGAAGGTTCACGATCACCTTCGTCCGGTTCTCGAATTCGAGCGTCAACACGTTGCCGCTTCGCTCGAATTCGATGTCGGCTTCGGCCTCGTCGACGGACCGCTCGATCGCCGTCAGCACGGCCTCCGCCAAGGTCAGGTATTCCTGGTCTGTCATGCTAAACTCCATCGATTCTATGTACAGGGACGGTCATGCGAGCTGTTTTCAGGATGAGCGCGATTGTAGCGGCTGTCAGCGTTTGTGCCGCGACCACGCTCACGCTCGGCGGTTGCGGGCAACGCGGTCCGCTTTATCTCCCCGTCGTGCCTCCCATGCCGCAGCGCCCTGAGAACCTTCAGGATACGCCGCCTTCCGACGTGACTCCGAGCGACGAAACCGCGTCGCGCGCCGGCAAGACCGGAACCAACGCGGCGGGCGACGTGCCCGACACGTCCGGCGAACCGCTTTCGCTCGCTCCCGAGACCGACCTGAAATCGACGCCCGCGACGCCCACAGCGCCGAAAGCCGCGTCGTCGGGCGAGTGACCGGCAAGCTCTTCGCGCACCGCGCATCTTCCATTCCAAGCACGCATGAGTGATTCCGCATTCCATTATGTCGACGGCGTGCTGCACGCCGAAGGCGTTTCCGCCGCGTCGCTCGCGCAGCAGTTCGGCACGCCGCTCTACGTCTATTCACGCGATGCGCTGACGCGCGCCTATCGCGCTTACGCCGATGCGTGCGCCGGACGCCGCGCGGTCGTGCATGTCGCCGTGAAGGCCAACAGCAATCTCGCGGTGCTCAACGTGTTCGCGCGCATGGGCGCGGGCTTCGACATCGTCTCGTCGGGCGAACTGGCGCGCGTGCTCGCGGCGGGCGGCAAGGCGGAGAACACGGTGTTTTCGGGCGTCGGGAAGTCGGCGGCGGAGATGCGCGAGGCGCTGGAAGCGGGCGTCAAGTGCTTTAACGTCGAATCGATTCCCGAGTTGCACGCGCTCAACGAAGTCGCCAAGTCGCTCGGCAAGCGCGCGCCGGTTTCGCTGCGCGTGAACCCGGACGTGGACGCGAAGACGCATCCGTACATTTCCACGGGCCTCAAGTCGAACAAGTTCGGCGTGGCGTTCAGCGACGCGCGCGCGACGTATCGCGAAGCGCACGCGATGGCGAATCTCGACGTGGTCGGGATCGACTGCCATATCGGGTCGCAGATCACCGAGATCAGCCCGTATCTCGACGCGCTCGACAAGCTGCTCGATCTCGTCGAGCAGATCGAGGCGGACGGCATGTCCATTCGTCACGTGGACGTCGGCGGCGGTCTCGGCATCACTTACGACGACGAGACGCCGCCCGATATCGGCGATTTCGTCCGCGCGCTGCTCGCGCACATCGAAAAGCGCGGCCACGGTCAGCGCGAAGTGTATTTCGAGCCGGGGCGCTCGCTCGTCGGCAATGCAGGCGTGCTGCTTACGCGCGTCGAATACCTGAAGCCGGGGGAAGAGAAGAGCTTCGCCATTGTCGATGCCGCCATGAACGACCTCGCGCGCCCCGCGATGTACGAGGCGTTTCATCGCATCGTGCCGGTCGTGAAGCGCGACGCGCCCGCGCACAAGTACGACGTGGTCGGCCCCGTCTGCGAAAGCGGCGACTGGCTCGGGCGCGATCGGGATCTGGCTGTCGAGCCGGGCGACTTGCTCGCCATCTGCTCGGCCGGCGCGTACGGCTTCGTGATGAGTTCGAACTACAACACGCGCCCGCGCGCCGCCGAAATCATGGTCGACGGCGAGCGCGCCCGCCTCGTGCGCCAACGCGAAGACGTGCGGCAGTTGTTCGCCGGAGAGTCGATCCTGCCGGACTGACGCTCGCTCGAACGCAGACCGAAAAAGCGATGCCGAGGCATCGCTTTTTTTATGCGCGCGTCGCGGCTTTCGACTTCAGCCACACAACGAGACGCCAGCCGAGCAACGCAATCACGATCGCGCCGTAGATCTTCGGCAGTATCAGATCGTGCTTGCCCGCCTTCATCCACCAGAAATGCAGGATGGCGAGCGCGGCGATGAGATAGATCGCGCGATGCAGTGTCTGCCAGCGTCGGCCGAGCTTGCGCACCATCGCCTTGGGCGACGTGACGGCGAGCGGAATCAGCAACACGAACGCCGCAAAGCCGACCGTGATGAACGGCCGCTTGCCGATGTCCTTCAGAATCTCCGCGATGTCGAACCACTTGTCGAACCAGAAGTACGTCGTGAAGTGCAGCGCGGCGTAAAAGAACGCATACAGCCCGATCATGCGGCGAAAGCGCACGAGCGCGGTCACGCCGGTCAGGCGTCGGGCGGGCGTGATGGCGAGCGTGATGCACAGGAACACGAGCGTCCAGAGCCCGGTCGAGCGCGTGATGAATTCGGTCGGGTTCGCGCCGAGTCCGCCATGCACGCCGGTCACGCCGAGCAGCACGATGCGCGCAAGCGGATACAGCGCGGCAATGAACACGACGACCTTGGCAGGCACGATCCAGCGCGGCCCCGCCTGCACGCGCGGCCGCGGCTGCGCCGTCTTGATATCGGTTGCGGTCGGCATGTTCAGAAGTTCTTCTTGAGGTCCATGCCCTGATACAGCGACGCGACCTGATCGCCGTAGCCGTTGAACATCAGCGTCTTGCGTTTCGGCGTGAAGAATCCGTCCTCGCCGATGCGCCGCTCCGTCGCCTGACTCCAGCGCGGGTGGTCCACGTTCGGATTCACGTTCGAATAGAAGCCGTATTCGCTCGGCGCGTAAGTGTTCCAGCTCGTCGGCGGCTGCTTTTCCACGAAGCGGATCTTGACCAGCGACTTAGCACTCTTGAAGCCGTACTTCCACGGCACCACGATACGCACCGGCGCGCCATTCTGGTTCGGCAGCACTTCGCCGTAAAGGCCGACGGTCAGGAGCGTGAGCGGATTCATCGCTTCATCCATGCGCAGGCCTTCGGAATACGGCCAGTCGAGGATCGGCGTGGACAGGCCCGGCATCTGCGAACGGTCCGCGAGCGTGACGAACTGCACGTACTTCGCGTTGCCCGTCGGCTCCGCGCGCTTGATCAACTCGGACAGCGACACGCCGATCCACGGAATGACCATCGACCAGCCTTCGACGCATCGCAGCCGATAAATGCGCTCTTCCAGCGGCGCGAGCTTCAGAATCTCGTCGATGTCGTAGACCTTCGGATTCTTGATCTCGCCTTCCACCGACACTTTCCACGGCCGCGGACGCAGCGTGCCCGCGTGCTCGGCCGGATCGCCCTTGTCGGTGCCGAACTCGTAGAAGTTGTTGTACGTGGTGACGTCTTTGAGCGGCGTCGGCTTGTCTAGCGCGACGAACTTCGAATTGGTCTTCGCGGCGAGCTTCTGACCCTTCGCATCGGGCGAAGTCAGCGTCGCGTGTGCGAGACCGCTCGCGCCTGCGAGCCCCGTTGCCGCGAGCGCGCCCAACGAGCGCAGCGCGCGGCGGCGGTTTTCGAACACGTCGCGCGGCGTGATCTCGTGACTGGGGATGTCGTCGCCATACAGCGCGCCATTACGTTTGATCCACATGGAGCCGACTCCTTTGCTTTCGCGATACACAGGCAAACAGCAGAACCAGTGCCCGTATTCCACGCCGAAACGAAAAAAAACCGCCAGCGCGACGCATGGCGGTTTCTCCTTTTTCTATGCCGGCCGGCTCACAGCTTGCCGTAACTGTGCAAGCCCGACAGGAACATGTTGACGCCGAGGAACGCGAACGTCGTCACGACCAGACCCGTAAGCGCCCACCACGCCGCCGCCGCGCCGCGCAGGCCCTTCATCAGCCGCATGTGCAGCCACGCCGCGTAATTCAGCCAGACGATCAGCGCCCACGTTTCCTTCGGGTCCCAGCTCCAGTAGCCGCCCCACGCTTCCGCCGCCCAGAGCGCGCCGAGAATGGTCGCGATGGTGAAGAACGCGAAGCCCACCGCGATCGACTTGTACATGACGTCATCGAGCACTTCGAGCGACGGCAGACGGTCCGCCAGCACGCCGCGCTGCTTGGCGAGATACGCGACCGACACCATCGCGGAGAGCGCGAAGCTGCCGTAACCGATGAAGTTCGCCGGCACGTGGATCTTCATCCACCAGCTTTGCAGCGCGGGAACGAGCGGCTGAATCTGCTGCGCGTCGCGCGCAATCGAGTACCACATCAGAAAGCCGACGGCCGCGCTGATCACGAGCAGAACGAACGCGCCCATTTGCCGCGTCGCGTAATGCTGCTCGTAGTAGAGATAGAACAGCGACGTGATCAGACAGAACAGCACGAAGACTTCGTACAGATTCGAAATGGGAATGTGGCCGACGTCGCTGCCGATCATGTACGACTCGTACCAGCGCACCATCAAGCCGGTGAAGCCCATCAGCACCGCGACCCATGTCATGCGCGAGCCGATCGCGCCGCCCGTCTGCGACCGCGTGACGAGTCCGATCCAGTAGAACAGCGTCGCGAGAATGTAGAGCGCGCTCATCCACAGAATCGCGGACTGGCTCGACAGGAAGTACTTGAGGAAGAAATTGGTGTCGGCGCGCGCCAGGTCGTGCTGGTAAAGCTGAATCGACAGCAGCGACATGACCGCCATCAGCGCGATCAGCAAGCGCACCGGCTTCCAGCGCCAGCCGAGCACGACGAACGTCGGCACCGCGCCGATCAGCACGGCCGTATCGTAGACGTCCATGTACGCGTGATAGCGGTTGAGCGCGAAACCCGCGCCCGCGACCATCGCGAGGGCGAACAGCCAGTCGAGCGCGCCGAGCCTGCGGAAGAACGGACGGTCGTCGAACACGGCGACATCGGGAAGGCTCGATGCCGGACGTTCCGTCTTGGCGGAGGCGTGGGAGGAAGTCTGTGTGAGGTCCATGATCTTACCGTGATGAAACTTCCGAGCTCGCGGCCTCGGATTGCGATTGCGGCGCGGCGGACGCCGGCGCATTCTGAGCGGTCGGTGGCGCGGCCGGGTCGATCGGCGAAGCGCCCAGCGCCGCGCCGACCGACGCCCGCGTGCGCTCGAATTCCTTCTCGAAATCCAGCGTCCGGCGTGCGGTGGACATGGCCATCAGCACGCTCGCGCCGCCTTGCCCTGAATTTTTGAGCCAGAACCAGAGCCGGCGTTCACGGACATAGAACATCGAGAAGATGCCGACGACCAGCAGAAGGCTGCCAAGATACACCACTTTTTTACCCGGCGCGCGCGTCAACTGGAATACCGAGGCTTGCACCTGCTTGAACGAATCCAGTTGCAGGAAGACGGGAGAACCGTACAGGAAGCTGTCGGAAAGCGCGTTGATCGACGCCTGAACGAACGCCGTGCTCTTTTCGTCGATCTTCGCGTCCGGCTGGCCGTTCTGCTCGCGCGACATTTGCCAGACGTCCCACATGGCGCCTTCCAGCATGCGCATCAGAAGGCCGGCGGCTTTTTCCTGCTCGCCCTTCGGCACGGATTTGTCGATGAACGCGGCGATGCTCTGGAAACCGCCGTTTATCTGACCATTCGCGCTCGGCGCGCCGTTTGCGTCCGCGCCGGCGAACAGATTCAGCACGCGCAGCGCGCTTTCTTCGAGATGCTTCTGCAACTCGACGTTTTCCTGCGGCACCGAGCGTACGGCGAATCGGTGTGCGGCCGCAGCGCGCGTCGCGGGCGTTTGCAACGCGGCGCGCAGGTCCATCCACTGTTTGACGGAGCCTTGCTCGTCGGCGGGAATGCGCAGATAGCGGAACGGATCGTTCGGGCTCACACGCATGCCGGCGAGAAACATTCGCTGACCGCCGACATCCACCGGCAGCATGTAGTTGCTGTATTCGCGCGCCTGGCCGTCCGTGCCGCGCACCTTGTACTGCACCGACGGGCCGATATTGCGCAGATCCGTCGGCCGCGATGTCTTCGCGCCGGAACCGAGGCGCTCGTCGAACGCGTCGCGCAGCGTTTCCTTCTTGCCGACGCCGCGCGCGTCGGGCGCGCCGCTGCCGTCCGTCATGTTCTCGACGTTGATCGCGCGGAAATCCGTGAATTCCACCGTTTCGCCCTGCGCGCCCGCGAACTGCGACGCGACGGGCGCGGTGCCGCCGATCGTCCCGTTGAACGGCGCGGTCTTGGCGCTGCCGCCGGTCATCGGCCAGGCGGTCATTTCGAGCTTCGAGCCGCCGTCCTGAAAGCTCGATTGGTAAATCGACACGCCGTCATACGTGAACGGCTTGTTCACTTCGACGCGCGCCGGAATGCGCTTGCCCGTCTTGTGATCGATCACGACGATATCGCTCGCGAAGAGCTTCGGCATGCCGGTCGAGTAGTAATCGACGATGAACTTGTCGAGCTGAATGGAAAACGGCAGGTCCTGAATGATCGAGCCGTCCTGCTGATTCAGAATGGCCGTGCCGACGTACTGCCCTTCCGGCACCCACGCGTAGCCGCGAAACGTCGGATTCGACGTGGAAAGGCGATGCTCGGCGGGAATGTCGTTGATGACCGCGTTCGTGGCGACCGGCGTCTTGTTGAAGAGCCACATTTGCAGCTTGATCGGCAGATTGCTGTCCAGCAGCCCGCCAATGCAGATCACGACGATCGCGAGGTGCGCCGAGATATAGCCGAGCTTCGTGAGCGCGCCGCGCTTGCCGGCGATCAGCGTCGCGCCGGTGTCGGTCTCGCGCCGGACGAAGCGGTAGCCCATCTTCGTGCTGAGGCGTTCGAGCGTCGCGGCGGTCCGCGCGCGATCCGCGCCGACCACGAACTCGCCCTTGTGATGGAACGCGCGCAGGCTGCCTTCATGCACGCGATCCTTCCAGTTCTTGATATCCGCGATCATCTTCGGGCCATTGCGCACCACGCACAGCGACACCGAAATCACTAGGAACACGAGAATCAGCATGAACCACCACGCGCTGTACACGTTGTAGAGGCTCAGGCCGCGGAAGATGTCCGCCCAGAACGGGCCGAACTGGTTGACGTAGTTGGGATACGGGTCTTCCTGCGTCAGCACCGTGCCGATGATGCTCGCAATTGCCAGCACGACCAGTAAGGCGATGGCAAAGCGCATCGAACTCACGAGCTCGACGAAATGCTTGATGGCGCGACGGCTCGACTTCGACTGCAATCCCGATGTGGTGATGCTCATTCAAACTCCGGCTGACAGCAAAAAAGGGTGGAGACGTAAGCGGTCTGACCGACCGACGTCCCACCCTTTTTCTTGTTTTCGCGCCCGCCTCTGTGGGCCGGCTTCGTGCGTAGTATGGGCGATTCCCCGCGTTCTTGCTCTTAGCCGGAAACCGCTGGACGCTCTCGTGCTGCGTTTAATGCAATCCGGCGACGTAATCCGCTACCGCTTTCATTTCCGCTTCGTTCAGGCGCGACGCGATGGCGTGCATCGGTTCGCTGTTGTTGCGCGTGCCTTGGGCGAAGGCATTGAGCTGCGCGACGGTGTAATCGCCCCACTGCCACGACAGCCGCGGATACTGCACCGGAATGCCCATGCCGGTCGCGCCGTGGCACGCCGCGCACGCCGGCACGCCCTTGTCGGCGATTCCGCCGCGATAGATCTTCTGGCCGAGCGCGACGTCGGTCTTGTCGCGGGCGTAGTTCGGCTTGGTCTGCTGAGACGCGAAGTACGCCGCCACGTTCACCATGTCCTGATCCGACAGCGCCCCGGCAATGCCCGTCATGATCGGATTGTTGCGCGCCGGCCCCTTTGCGCCCGGCTGCGTCTTGTAATCCTTCAACTGCTTGACGATGTAGTCGGCGTGCTGCCCCGCGAGCTTGGGAAACGCGGCGCCGGCGCTGTTGCCGTCCGCCGCGTGACACGCCGCGCAAACCTGGGTCGCGATGGCCTGCCCTCTTGCCGCATCCGGCTTGGCCGGCTTGGCCGCCTCCGCCGCATTCACCGAAACCGATACCGCCAATCCACCGAGAGCCGCCGCTGCCTGAAGCACCACCAGAGACCTGTACAGTCGGTTCATTCGCGTACCCTGTTTTTCGTCTTGTGAGAATGTTAGGTTCTGCAAAAAACGACGGCAGCCGGACAGGGCCGCAAGTACCCGAACGAAAGGCTCAAAAGATGCCCTGAAACTGTCTCGCTCCTTGCTGGGTGACGCCTGCAGCCTGGGTCTTGCGCCCGCGCGGGTCTTTAAAAATCCGTCGTATTGTACAATAACCCGCTACTCGCAAAGACGCCAGTCGGGGCATGCCCAGTATCGCCGGGGTTCTCTAGGCTTCGAGTCGACGCCTCTCTCTCGCGCTCTTTCGCGCTCTTTTGTCCTCCCGCCAATGCCATTTCTGCTCCATCAAGCCCGCTTCTTCACCACGGTCAATCATCTGCGCGATCTGCCGCCGACGCCGCAGCCGGAAATCGCATTCGCGGGTCGCTCGAACGCCGGAAAGTCGACGGCGATCAACGTGCTCTGCAATCAGAAGCGCCTCGCGTTCGCCAGTAAGACGCCGGGGCGCACGCAGCACATCAACTATTTCTCGGTCGGGCCGGAAGCTGCGCCGGTCGGGCATCTCGTCGACTTGCCCGGCTATGGCTACGCTGAAGTGCCCGGCGCGGCGAAGGCGCACTGGCAGCAACTGCTCTCGAGTTACCTTCAGAGCCGCGCGCAACTGCGCGGCATGATCCTGATGATGGATTCGCGCCGTCCGCTGACGGAACTCGACCGCATCATGGTCGACTGGTTCGCGCCGACCGGCAAGCCGATCCACGCGCTCCTCACGAAGTGCGACAAATTGACGCGACAAGAGATGACCAACGCGCTGCGAGCGACGCAAAAGTCGTTCGGCGAATACAAGGCGGCGGGTTATCGCGGAGAGTTGAGCGTGCAGCTGTTCTCGGCGCTCAAGCGCACGGGCCTCGACGAAGCGCACGAATTGATCGAAAGCTGGCTGCTGCCGGCCGAAGCGGCAGCCGAAGACACGGCCGAGTGATCTTCTAGTGGCAGCGAACCTGCGAGCGGGATAAAAAAACCCGCCGCATGACGGCGGGTGAACAGCCTTATCGAATAACGACAGGCACCCGCTCAGGGAGGAGAAGCGGGGAGCGCGGCGCGAGCGCCTTGCTCGCTGGCTATGATATACCATTGTCTCAAAACGCCTCCGAAACGCTCGCCGGCTTGTCCAGCATGGCTTTGAGCCACACAGCGCACGTTTTGGATCTCCTCCTGAAGCACGTCAATCCGAGTCGAGTCATGAGTTTTTATCCGCATCATCGCCCGCGCCGCATGCGCCGCGATGACTTCTCGCGCCGTCTGATGCGCGAGAACATTCTCACCACCAACGACCTCATTTATCCGGTGTTCATCGTCGAAGGCGCGAACGTGCGTCAGGCGGTGCCGTCGATGCCGGGCGTCGAGCGCACATCCGTCGATCTGCTGATGAAGGTCGCGGAGCAATGCGTCGAGCTGGGCGTGCCGGTGATTTCGCTTTTCCCGGCGATCGAGCCGTCGCTCAAGACGCCCGATGGCCGCGAGGCGACGAATCCCGATGGTCTGATTCCGCGTGCTGTGCGCGAACTGAAGAAGAACTTCCCGATGCTCGGCGTGCTGACCGACGTCGCGCTCGACCCGTACACGAGCCACGGTCAGGACGGCGTGCTCGACGAGGAAGGCTACGTCAAGAACGACGAAACCAGCGAGATCCTCGTCGATCAGGCGCGCACGCAGGCGGAAGCGGGCGTGGATATCGTCGCGCCCTCGGACATGATGGACGGGCGTATCGGCGCGATCCGCGAAATGCTGGAAAGCGACGGCCACATTCACACGCGCATCATGGCGTATGCCGCGAAGTACGCGTCGGCGTTCTACGGCCCGTTCCGCGACGCGGTCGGCTCGGCCGCCAATCTCGGCAAGGGCAACAAGATGACGTATCAGATGGACCCGTCGAACTCGGACGAAGCCATGCGCGAAGTGCGCATGGATATCGAGGAAGGCGCGGACATGGTGATGGTCAAGCCGGGCATGCCGTATCTCGATATCGTCTGGCGCGTGAAGGACGAGTTCCGCTTTCCGACGTATGCGTATCAGGTCAGCGGCGAGTACGCGATGATCAAGGCCGCCACGCAGAACGGCTGGCTCGATCACGACAAGGCAATGATGGAATCGCTGCTCGCGTTCAAGCGCGCGGGCGCGGACGGCGTGCTGACATACTTCGCGCTGGACGCCGCGCGAATTCTGCGCGCTTCCAAGTAAGCTCCGCGATCACGCGAGACAAAGGGCGATGCGTTCGGGCATCGCCCTTTTCTTTTAGCCGTTCGAAGACCCGAGCTTGTCGAGGCGCTTCAGGAACGTGTCCGCCGACTCATAGCCGACGACCCGCAAAACCTCATTGCCCTCTGCGTCGAAGAAAATGATGCCCGGCGGCCCGAACAACTTGAAACGCTTCAGCAGCGCCTGATCGTCCGCATTGTTCGCGGTGACGTCGGCGCGCAGCAGGTTCAGTTGGGCGAGCCGCGCCTGAACGCGGGCATCGGAGAAGGTAAGGTTCTCCATCTCCTTGCAGGAGACGCACCAGTCGGCGTAGAAGTCCAGCATCGCCGGGCGGGCGGCGGCTTTGACAGCCGAGTCCAGTTCCGTCGAGGATCGCACCGGCGCAAAAGTCGGCGCTTGCTTCCGCGCGGCGGCAGTCGCGGTCGGATCGGCGCGCGATGCCAGGACGGCGAGCGGCCGCAGCGGATCGGTCGACCCTGCCGCGAGACCGACGATAAGCGCGGCGGCCCAAATGACGCAAACCGCGCCGAGCCCGCGCCCGAGGCGCGTCCACACGGTTGCCGGCCCAGCCGTGACCGCGCCGAACACGCCGAGCGACGCCGCTGCGATCAAGAGCCACAGCGCGCCGAGCAGCATACGGGCGACGCCGCCGATCACCGGCCACACGATCCACAGTGCCGCCGCTAGCAGGATGACGCCGAAGAAGACCTTCACGCCGTCCATCCATGCGCCCGCTCGCGGCAGAATCGAACCGGCGCCGAGCCCGATGACGAGCAGCGGCACGCCAAGACCGATGCCCATCGCGAACAGCGCCGCACCGCCGAGCAGCGCGTTGCCCGTATGCGCGATGAACGCCAGCACCGCGAAAAGCGGCGCGGTCATGCACGCGCCGACGACTAGCGCCGACAACGCGCCCATGACGGCGACCGCGGCGAACTTCCCGCCGCTGCGCTTCTGCGATGCCTCGTTCACGCTGCTCTGCCACCGCTCGGGCAGCGCGATATCGACGCCTGAGATCAGCGTGACCGCGAAGGCGGTCAGCAAGGCGCCGAACGCGCCGAGCACCCACGGGTTCTGGAGCCACGCGCCGAGACTCTGGCCGATCAGCGCCGCCGCCACGCCGAGGCCCGTATACACCAGCGCCATGCCCACGACATAGGAAACTGACAGCGCGAAGCCGCGCGCCCGCGTCACGCGCGCGCCCTCGCCGACGATGATGGCGGAGAGAATCGGAATCATCGGGTACGAGCACGGCAGCAGACTCAGCACCATGCCCGCGAGAAAGTACAGACCGACGACGGCGAAGAATCCGCCGCCTTCGAGCATCGACTGCGCATAGTCAGCGCTGGTCGCGCGCTCGAAGAAGGATTGCGATGCGTCCGTCGCGGACCGAGCCGGCGTCCGAGCGCCCGCCGGTTGCAGCGCGGCATCCTTAACGCGATACGTGCGCTCCATGGGCGGGTAACAGATGCCCTGATCGGCGCAACCTTGCGAGGTTACCGCCAGTTCGAACGGGCCCTTCGCCTGCGTGACGGGAATGCGGATCAGCAACTCGCCGCGATACGTCTCGACGTCCTTGTTGAACGTCTGATCGAAGTGGACCTTACCGGCAGGCAATTGCGCGGCGCCGATGGTCGCCTCACCGCTCTTGACCGCGAAAGCGAACCGCTCGCGGTACATGTAGTAGCCATCCGCGATCTTGTACCGCACGTCGACTTCGCCCGGCTGCTCGGACGCGCTGAACTTGAACGCCACAGCCGGGTCGAGGAAATCGTCGGCAGCGCGCGCCACGCCCATCGCACCGCAGAATACGGCCAGCAACAGCCAGGCGCCCCACGCGCGACGCCAGAAAAATCGAGAAATCTCAAACATGAATTCGACGCTGCGTTTCTGCGTTGACCCACTGGCCGTAGCGGGACGACGCTTCCGCCTGCCAGACAAGGATCTCGGGCGTTTCATACGGATGCCGCTGCGCGACGAACTGCTGAAGCTCATCTACCCGCGCGACGCTCGTTTTGATCAGCACCTGCACTTCCTGCGACGACTCCACCGCGTCCTTCCAGTGATAGTGCGACTCGACCGCGCCGAGCTTGGTCACGCATGCGGCGAGGCGCGCTTCGAGAATGCCCTGAGCAAGCGCGTTCGCCGATTCGGCGTCGGGCAACGTGGTCAGCATCAGGACGACGGGAACGTTCACTCGCGGCTCCGGGAAAGCAGGTAACGACCAATATCGTAGCATTCGCCGACTGGCCGCATCGCTACCAGACCAGCCCACGGAAAGGTACCGCCAAAAACAAAAAGGCCAAGCTGAGCTTGGCCTTTTCGCTGACTGCTACCGAAACTTATTCAGCTTCCTGAACTTCTTCGGTCTCTTCGACTTCCGGGCGATCCATCAACTGGACCAGCGCCATCGGCGCGTTGTCGCCGACGCGGAAACCGAACTTCAGGATGCTCAGGTAGCCACCCGGACGGTTCGCGTAGCGCGGGCCGAGCACGTCGAACAGCTTCGCGACGGAATCGCGGTCGCGCAGGCGGTTGAACGCGAGACGGCGATTTGCCAGCGACGGCTTCTTGCCGAGCGTGATCAGCGGCTCGACGACCTTGCGCAGTTCCTTGGCCTTCGGCAGCGTCGTCTTGATGACTTCGTGCTCGATCAGCGAGTTCGACATATTACGGAGCATTGCCAGACGGTGGCTGCTCGTGCGGTTCAGTTTCCGCAGACCATGCTTGTGACGCATTTTCAGTTCCTTTAACGAGTTTTGATCCAGCTCTTCTATTGCGCTCCGTTTTCACGGAAAAGGCGCACGGGCCGGTCGAAGAAAAAAGCAAGACGCGGATTTTAAAGCAAAATCCGCGTCTTTGCCAGTTACAGCGCGACGTCCGCGATGACTTGCAGACTTACTTGTCCAACCCTGCCGGCGGCCAGTTTTCCAGCTTCATACCGAGCGTCAGGCCACGCGAAGCCAGCACTTCCTTGATTTCGTTCAGCGACTTGCGGCCCAGGTTCGGCGTCTTCAGCAGCTCGTTCTCCGTGCGCTGGATCAGATCGCCGATGTAGTAGATGTTCTCGGCCTTCAGGCAGTTCGCGGAGCGAACCGTGAGTTCGAGGTCGTCCACCGGACGCAGCAGGATCGGATCGATCTGCGGCGCACGCGACGGCGCTTCCGCTGCCGCTTCCGTGCCTTCCAGCGCTGCGAACACCGACAACTGGTCCACCAGAATGCGCGCCGATTGACGGATCGCTTCTTCCGGCGAAATAACACCGTTGGTTTCGATGTTCATCACGAGCTTGTCGAGGTCGGTACGCTGTTCGACACGCGCGCTTTCCACGGCGTAGCTGACGCGACGCACCGGCGAGAACGACGCGTCCAACACGATGCGGCCGATGATCTTCGCCGAATCTTCGCCGTAGCGACGCACGTTGCCCGGCACGTAGCCGCGGCCCTTCTCGATCTTGATCTGGACGTCGAGCTTGCCGCCCTTCGACAGATGAGCGATCACGTGTTCCGGATTGATGACCTCGCAGTCGTGCGCGAGTTCGATATCGCCGGCAGTGACCACGCCTTCGCCTTCCTTGCGCAGCGTAACCGTGACTTCGTCGCGGTTATGCAGCTTGAAGACGACGCCCTTCAGGTTCAACAGCAGGTTGACCACATCCTCTTGCACACCATCGAGCGTCGAGTATTCGTGCACGACGCCTGCGATCGTCACTTCGGTCGGCGCGTAGCCCACCATCGACGACAGCAGCACGCGCCGAAGCGCGTTACCCAAGGTGTGGCCATAGCCGCGTTCGAACGGCTCCATAACCACTTTCGCGTGGCTTTCGCCAAGCGATTCAACTGCAATGATCTTGGGCTTCAACAAACTGGTTTGCATAGGTTTTCCTTTTCAATACCCTCGGCTCGTTACACCGATAAGGCTGACCGGTAACAACCTGAAAATACACAGCCGGGGATGCCCCTTTGCCACGAGCAATCAGGCTCCCCGGCTGCAGATCCGGTTACTGCGCGAAGGCCGCGCGATTAACGCGAATACAATTCGACGATCAGGCTTTCGTTGATGTCGCCAGCGATATCGCTACGCTCCGGCATCGACTTGAACGTACCTTCGAACTTCTTCGCATCGACCGACACCCAGCTCGGCATGCCGCCCTGCTCTGCCAGCGACAGCGCTTCGACGATACGCGCCTGCTTGCGCGACTGTTCACGCACGGAGACGACATCGCCTGCCTTCACTTGCAGCGACGGGATGTTGGCGACCTGGCCGTTCACCATGATCGACTTGTGGCTCACGAGCTGACGCGCTTCAGCGCGGGTCGAGCCGAAGCCCATGCGATACACGACGTTGTCGAGACGCGATTCGAGCAGTTGCAGCAGGTTTTCGCCCGTCGGGCCCTTGCGGCGGTCGGCTTCAGCGAAGTAGCGGCGGAACTGACGCTCGAGGACGCCGTAGATACGCTTCACTTTCTGCTTTTCGCGCAACTGGGTGCCGTAGTCGGACGTACGGGCGCCCGACGTGCGGCCGTGCTGGCCGGGCTTGCTGTCGAGCTTGCACTTGTCGGCGAGCGAGCGACGCGCGCTCTTCAGGAACAGATCGGTGCCTTCACGGCGGGACAGCTTGGCTTTGGGACCGGTATAGCGTGCCACGTTGAATCCTTAAAAATTGATCACGCGAACTTCCGTCCGCGCTAGTCCGAACCCTTTGGGCCGAACGGTGGGCTTAGTCAATTCATGACGCACGAATCCCGCCGATACTTTCGCATCAGCAGGAGCATGCGTTCGCGTCATCGCGTTAGATGCGACGGCGCTTCGGCGGACGGCAACCGTTGTGCGGGACCGGCGTCACGTCGGAGATCGCGGTGATCTTGATGCCAAGACCATGCAGCGCGCGCACCGCCGATTCACGGCCAGGACCGGGGCCCTTGATCCGCACTTCGAGGTTCTTCACGCCGTATTCCATCGCCACGCGGCCAGCCGATTCGGCTGCGACCTGAGCTGCAAACGGCGTCGACTTACGCGAGCCCTTGAAACCCTGACCGCCCGACGTCGCCCACGCGAGAGCGTTACCTTGACGATCGGTGATCGTGATGATGGTGTTGTTGAACGACGCGTGAACGTGAACCACGCCCTCGGCGACGTTCTTCTTAACCTTCTTGCGAACGCGTTGCGCCGCGGAGTTGTTCGAAGCCTTAGCCATTACGTTTTCCTGTAACTGTCAGTTCCGCTTACTTCTTCAGCGATTGCGCTGCACGACGCGGACCCTTGCGCGTACGGGCATTCGTGCGGGTGCGCTGGCCACGCAGGGGCAGGCCCTTGCGGTGACGCATGCCGCGGTAGCAACCCAAGTCCATCAGGCGCTTGATGTTCATCGTCACTTCACGGCGCAGGTCGCCTTCGACGATGAACTTGCCCACTTCGTCACGCAGCTTTTCGAGGTCTGCGTCAGTGAGGTCCTTGACCTTCTTCGAAAATTCCACACCAGCTGCGGTGCAAATGCCGCGAGCGCGCGTGCGACCGATGCCGAAGATTGCCGTCAGGCCGATCTCGGTATGCTGGTGATTCGGGATGTTAACCCCTGCGATACGAGCCATTGTTTTTCCTCAAACAAAAAGCGCAAGCAAAAGCGCGGCGTTCAGCCTTGACGCTGTTTGTGGCGCGGATCAGAGCTGCAAATCACGCGCACAACGCCCTTGCGCTTGATGATCTTGCAATTGCGGCAAATGCGCTTAACCGATGCCATCACTTTCATGATATTACCCTTTTTTCAAATCACTTCGCCCGGAACACGATCCGTGCACGAGACAGATCGTAAGGCGTCAATTCAACCGTAACCTTGTCGCCTGGCAGGATGCGGATGTAGTGCATCCGCATCTTTCCAGAAATGTGTCCCAGGACGACATGGCCATTTTCCAATTTCACCCGGAAAGTAGCGTTGGGCAGGTTTTCGATCACCTCGCCCTGCATCTGGATTACATCGTCTTTGGCCATAGTCCTTAATTAACGCATCGGGACATTGCCGCCCTTGAAGTTTGCCTTCTTGAGCAGCGATTCATATTGTTGCGACATAACGTACGACTGCACCTGAGCCATGAAGTCCATCGTGACGACGACAATGATCAGCAGCGACGTTCCACCAAAATAAAACGGCACGTTCCAGCGCAACACCAAGAACTCAGGCAACAGGCACACGAACACAATGTAGATCGCACCGGCCAGCGTCAAACGCGTGAGGATGCGGTCGATATACCGTGCAGTCTGATCGCCCGGACGGATACCCGGAACGAATGCACCGCTCTTCTTCAAGTTGTCGGCGGTTTCCCGGCTGTTGAACACCAGTGCGGTGTAAAAGAAGCAGAAGAAAACAATCGCCAACGCATACAGCAGCACGTACACCGGTTGACCGGGCTTAAGGGCCTCGGCCACGCCGTGCAGCGTGTTCGCGAACCAGTTGGTGCGCGTACCCGAACTGAACCAGTTCAGGATGGTTGCCGGGAAGAGGATGATCGACGACGCGAAGATCGGCGGAATCACACCCGACATGTTGAGCTTCAGCGGCAGATGGGACGACTGTCCGCCGTAAATCTTGTTACCGACCTGGCGCTTCGCGTAGTTCACGAGGATCTTGCGCTGACCGCGTTCGATGAACACGACCAGATACGTGACCGCCGCAATCAGCACGACGATGATGATCGCCGAAATGATGCTCATCGAACCGGTGCGGACCAGTTCGAACAGACCGCCGATCGCGTTCGGGAAACCCGCCGCGATACCACCGAAGATGATGATCGAGATGCCGTTGCCGAGACCGCGCTCCGTGATCTGCTCACCCAGCCACATCAGGAACATCGTGCCCGTCACCAGCGTGACGACCGTCGTCAGGCGGAAGACCATGCCGGGGTCCAGCACCAAAGCGGGCTGATTCTCCAGCGCCACCGCAATACCGAACGCCTGGAAGGTCGCGAGCACCACGGTGAAGATACGCGTGTACTGCGTGATCTTCCGCTGCCCCGCCTGCCCTTCCTTCTTCAACGCCTCCATCTGCGGCGACACGATCGACAGCAACTGCATGATGATCGACGCCGAAATGTAGGGCATGATGCCCAGCGCAAAGATCGTGAATCGCGACAGCGCGCCACCCGAGAACATGTTGAACATGCCAAGGATGCCGCCCGACTGGCTCTGGAACAGCTTGGCCAGTTGATCCGGATCGATGCCGGGAACCGGAATGTGCGCACCAATGCGGTAGACGATCAGCGCCAGCAGCAGGAACACTGCACGCCGACGCAGATCGCCGAATTTCGCCGCGCTTCGACCGGGTTTTGCGAGACTCGGGCTGTTAGCCAAGAACCTTCTCCGATGCTAGTGCTAGTAACGGCGAAGCGCGTTACTCGGCGAACGAGCCGCCAGCGGCTTCGATTGCCTCACGGGCGCCCTTCGTTGCCGTCAGGCCCTTCACCGTGACCTTGCGGCTGATCTCGCCGGTCTTGATGATCTTCGCGCTCTTGATGAGCTCGCCGACCAGACCCGCTTGCTTCAGCGCCAAGAGATCGATTTCGTCGACCGGCAGCTTCTCGAGATCCGAGAGGCGCACTTCACCGACGAATTCCTTCGTCAGCGAGGTGAAGCCGCGCTTCGGCAGACGACGCTGCAGAGGCATCTGACCGCCTTCGAAGCCGACCTTGTGAAAGCCGCCCGAACGCGATTTCTGACCCTTGTGGCCGCGGCCCGCGGTCTTGCCGAGGCCCGAACCGATCCCGCGACCGACGCGACGCTTTGCATGCTTCGCGCCTTCCGCCGGCTTCAGGTTATTCAATTCCATGTTCAACTCCTTGGATCCGTGGTCGGCCGCTTAGGCGATGACCTTAACGAGGTACGAGACCTTGTTGATCATCCCGCGCACTGCCGGCGTGTCCTGCAGCTCGGAGACCGAGTTCAGGCGACGCAGGCCGAGGCCACGCACCGTTGCGCGGTGCGATTCGCGGGTCCCGATCAGGCTCTTGACGAGCTGAACCTTGACAGTTTTTTCAGACATGGTGCCCACCTTAGCCCAGAATGTCTTCGACGGACTTACCACGCTTCGCCGCGATGTCGGCCGGAGTCGACTGCTTGCGCAGACCATCCAGCGTCGCACGGACGAGGTTGTACGGGTTCGTCGAACCGTGGCTCTTGGCCACAACGTTTTGCACGCCCATCACGTCGAACACTGCGCGCATCGGACCGCCGGCGATCACGCCGGTACCGTCCTTCGCCGGAGCGAGGAGGACCGCCGAAGCGCCGTGCTTGCCGTGGACTTCGTGTTGCAACGTGCCATTCTTCAGGGGCACCTTGAACATGTTGCGGCGGGCTTGTTCCATTGCCTTTTGCACGGCAACCGGAACTTCCTTCGCCTTGCCCTTGCCCATGCCGACGCGGCCATCGCCGTCGCCAACCACGGTCAGCGCGGCGAAGCCGAGAATACGGCCACCCTTCACGACCTTGGTCACGCGGTTGACCGAAATCATCTTTTCGCGCAGGCCGTCGTCGCGTTCGTCAGCCTGAACTTTCGCTTGCATCTTTGCCATGACGAATTCTTCCCTTAGAACTTGAGCCCGGCTTCGCGCGCCGCATCAGCCAGCGCCTTCACGCGGCCGTGGTAGCGGAAACCCGAGCGGTCAAAGGCGACGGATTCGATGCCGGCAGCCTTGGCCTTTTCGGCAATACGCTTGCCGATCAGGGTTGCAGCGTTGATGTTGCCGCCCTTGCCCGACTTGTCGGCCAGCTCTGCGCGCACTTCAGCTTCGAGCGTCGAAGCGCTTGCGAGCACCTTGGTGCCGCACGCCGAGAACACTTGCGCGTAGATGTGCGTATTCGTGCGATGCACGGCGAGACGCGCGACCTGCAGCTCAGCGATCTTGATACGCGTCTGGCGAGCGCGGCGCAGGCGAGATTGAGTCTTATCCATGATTGCGCACCCTTACTTCTTCTTCGTTTCTTTGAGGATCACGACCTCGTCGGAATAGCGCACGCCCTTGCCCTTGTAGGGCTCCGGCGGACGATAGCCGCGCACTTCCGCCGCGACTTGTCCGACTTTCTGCTTGTCGATCCCCTTGATCACGATTTCGGTCTGCGACGGGGTTTCAGCCTTGATGCCTTCCGGCATCTGGTGCACCACGGGGTGCGAGAAACCCAGCGACAGATTCAGCTTGTCGCCTTGCGCTTGCGCACGATAACCGACGCCAACCAGCGTCAGCTTGCGCTCGAAACCCTTGGTGACGCCGTGCACCATGTTCGCCACCAGGGCGCGCATCGTGCCGGACATCGCATTCGCTTCACGGCTTTCGTTGGCCGGCGCGAAGTTCAGCGTGCCGTTGTCGTTCGCCACGGTCACCAGCGGGTTACCCGCTTGCGAGATCGTGCCGAGCGGCCCCTTGACGGTGATGACGTCGCCCTTGACGGCCACTTCCGCGCCTTGCGGCAGCGCGATCGGGCTTTTACCTACTCGAGACATGTTTCTTCTCCCTTCGGCGTTAAGCGACGTAGCAGATGACTTCGCCGCCGACGCCGTTCTGGCGCGCCTTGCGGTCGGTCATCACACCCTTCGGCGTCGACACGATGGCAACGCCCAGGCCGTTCATGACCTGCGGGATGTCGTTGCGACCGCGGTACACGCGCAGACCGGGCTTCGACACGCGCTCGAGGCGCTCGATCACCGGACGGCCAGCGTAGTACTTCAACGCGATGTTCAATTCCGTCTTCGCACCTTCAGCCTTCACTGCGAAGTCGTCGATATAACCTTCGTCCTTCAAAACCTGCGCAATCGCAACCTTGACTTTCGACGAGGGCATAGTCACCGAAACCTTCTCGACCATCTGCGCATTGCGGATGCGAGTCAGCATATCGGCGATAGGATCACTCATGCTCATTTATGTTTCTCCTATTACCAGCTCGCCTTGGTGAGGCCAGGGATTTCGCCGCGGAATGCGATTTCGCGGATCTTGTTACGCGCAAGTCCGAACTTGCGGAACGTGCCACGCGGGCGACCCGTGATTGCGCAGCGGTTACGCTTGCGAGTCGGGTTCGAGTTACGCGGCAGTTGTTGCAGCGCGAGGCGAGCGAAGTAACGCTCTTCGTCCGACTTGCTCGAGTCTTCGATCACAGCCTTCAGTTCAGCACGCTTCGGAGCGTACTTCGCGGCCAGGCGTGCGCGCTTCTTTTCACGTTCGATCAGTGCCAGTTTAGCCACGGTAACCTCAGTTTCTGAACGGGAACTTGAAGCCGGCGAGCAGCGCCTTTGCTTCGTCGTCAGTCTTCGCGGTGGTCGTGATGCTGATGTTCAGCCCACGCAGCGCGTCGATCTTGTCGTAGTCGATTTCGGGGAAAATGATCTGCTCTTTCACACCGATGTTGTAGTTGCCACGACCGTCGAATGCACGGCCCGACACGCCGCGGAAGTCGCGCACGCGGGGCAGCGCAACCGTCACGAAGCGGTCCAGGAATTCGTACATCGCTTGGCCGCGCAGCGTCACCATCGCGCCGATCGGGTAGCCCTGACGAATCTTGAAGCCTGCGATTGCCTTGCGCGCCTTCGTGATAACCGGCTTCTGGCCAGCGATCTTCGTCAGGTCGCCCACGGCGTTTTCGATGATCTTCTTGTCAGCGACGGCTTCGCCAAGGCCCATGTTCAGGGTGATCTTGGTGATGCGCGGCACTTCCATGATGGACTTGTAGCCGAACTTTTCGACGAGTTGCGGCACAACCGTTTCTTTATAAATCTCTTGCAGACGAGCCATTTTTTAACTCCGCATCAGGCGTTGAGCGTGGCGCCGGTCGACTTCAAGAAGCGAACCTTCTTGCCGTCTTCGACCTTGATGCCAACACGCGATGCCTTGCCGTTCGCGTCGACGAGTGCGACGTTCGAAATATGCAGCGGCATCGACTTGGCTTCCACACCGCCCGTCGTACCCTTCATCGGGTTCGGCTTCACGTGCTTCTTGACGAGGTTGATACCCTCGACGGTCACACGATCTTCCGCAACGGCCAGCACGGTGCCGCGCTTGCCCTTGTCCTTGCCGGTGATGACGATGACTTCGTCACCCTTGCGAATCTTGTTCATCGCGACTCCTTACAGCACTTCCGGCGCGAGCGAAACGATCTTCATGAATCGTTCGCTACGCAGTTCACGCGTCACCGGCCCGAAAATACGCGTGCCGATCGGCTCGAGCTTGGTATTCAAGAGGACAGCGGCATTGCCGTCGAACTTGATCAGCGAGCCATCCTGGCGACGCACGCCCTTGGCCGTGCGAACGACCACGGCGTTGTAGATTTCGCCCTTTTTCACGCGTCCGCGCGGCGTCGCTTCCTTGACGGTCACCTTGATGATGTCGCCAATGCTAGCGTAACGACGCTTCGAGCCGCCGAGCACCTTGATGCACATGACTTCACGCGCACCCGTGTTGTCGGCCACTTCAAGCCGAGTTTCGGTCTGGATCATGGTTTATCTTTCCCAACTTAATCCGGTCGCACCACCATGGCACATCCGGTCAGTCTTGGTCCCGTCAGCCAATCGGCTGCTTGGGTTAGAACAGGCAGCGAGGGCAGACGAAACCCGCCATCGCAATCCGGTGAATCTGTCGATACAGGCTGGCGCCCGAACCGGCTTCCCCCACCAATTTCGCCCGCGACGGGGCTCCCACAAAGAGGGAAGACCGAGATTATAACAAATAATCCCGGTCTTGCAAGCGAAACTTACTGCGACACTACTTACTGCATCGCGATACTTCAGCTTTAGATCACGCGAGCCGCTTCGAGCAGCTTCGACACAACCCAGGCCTTCGTCTTCGAGATCGGACGGGTTTCCTGGATTTCGACGAGGTCGCCCTCGTTGTACGTGTTCGCGTCATCGTGCGCGTGGTACTTCTTCGAGCGCACGACGTACTTGCCGTAGATCGGGTGCTTCACACGGTGCTCGACCAGCACGGTAACCGTCTTGTCCATCTTGTTGCTGACGACCTTGCCGACCAGCGTCCGCTTGAGCGAGGTTTTTACGCTATCGTTCATTTCTGGTTCGCCTTTTCAGTCAGGACAGTCCGCACACGTGCGATGTCGCGACGAACCTTCTTCAGCTGGCTCGTGTTCGTGAGCTGCTGGGTCGCGAGTTGCATGCGCAGGCCGAATTGCGCCTTAAGCAGGTCCGACAGCTCTTTGTTGAGCGCCGCCTGGTCCTTCTGGTGAAGTTCAGATGCCTTCATCGTTTACTCCTTAGGCGCCGAGCTGGCGGATAACGAAGTTCGTCTTCAGCGGCAGCTTCGCTGCAGCCAGACGGAACGCTTCGCGCGCCAGTTCTTCGGAGACACCGTCCATTTCGTACAGCATCTTGCCCGGTTGAATTTCAGCGACGTAGTACTCCGGGTTACCCTTACCGTTACCCATACGCACTTCTGCCGGCTTCTGCGAAATCGGCTTGTCCGGGAAAATGCGGATCCAGATCCGGCCGCCACGCTTGATGTGACGCGTCATGGCACGACGCGCCGCTTCGATTTGACGCGCGGTCAAACGGCCGCGACCGATAGCCTTCAGGCCATATTCACCGAACGACACCGCGTTGCCGCGCGTCGCCTTGCCGGTGTTACGACCCTTCTGCTCTTTGCGATACTTTCTGCGTTTCGGTTGCAGCATCGTTATTCTCCACTCTTCGCGTCACCGCCGGCGCCGCCACGACGGGGGCCGCCGCGGCGTGCACCAGCCGGCGCACCTTCACCGTCACGACGCGGACGGCGATCGCCACCCGGACGTGCGTTGCGACGCGGACGCTTCTCTTCCGCGACTTCTTCCACTACCGGCGCTTCGTTGCGGCCGAGGGTGTCGCCCTTGTAGACCCACACCTTCACGCCGATGATGCCGTACGTGGTCTTCGCTTCGGACGTCGCGTAATCGATATCGGCGCGCAGCGTATGGAGCGGCACGCGACCTTCGCGATACCACTCGGTACGAGCGATTTCGATACCGTTCAGACGGCCCGCGCTCATGATCTTGATGCCCTGGGCGCCAAGACGCATCGCGTTTTGCATCGCGCGCTTCATCGCGCGGCGGAACATGATCCGGCGCTCGAGCTGCTGCGTGATGGAATCGGCGATCAGTTGAGCGTCGGTTTCCGGCTTGCGGATTTCTTCGATGTTGACGTGAACCGGAACGCCCATGCGCTTTTGCAGCTCGGACTTCAGCAGTTCGATGTCTTCGCCCTTCTTGCCGATCACGACACCCGGACGCGAGCTGAAAATCGTGATGCGTGCGTTCTTTGCAGGACGCTCGATCACCACGCGGCCGACGGACGCGTTCTTCAGCTTCTTCTTCAGGTATTCACGAACACCGATGTCTTCCTGCAACATCGCCGCGAAATTGTTGTTGTTCGCGTACCAGCGCGAAGCCCAATTGCGGCTGACGGCCAAACGGAAGCCAGTCGGATGAATTTTCTGTCCCATCGTATGGCTCCTTAATTCCCGACCGTCACAGTGATGTGACAGGATTGCTTCTCGATGCGGTTACCGCGACCCTTTGCGCGTGCGGTGAAACGCTTCAGCGAAGCGGCCTTGTCGACGTAGATGCTCGTGATCTTGAGCTCGTCGATATCGGCGCCTTCGTTGTGTTCCGCATTCGCGATCGCAGACAGCACGACCTTCTTGACGATACCCGCCGCCTTCTTCGGCGAGAACGTCAGGACGTTCAGCGCCTTGTCGACCGGCAAACCACGAATCTGGTCAGCCACAAGGCGCGTTTTCTGCGCCGAGATGCGGGCACCGCGATGAATTGCTTTCACTTCCATCTTGATAGCCCCTTATTTCTTGGCCTTCTTGTCGGCCGCGTGACCCTTGAACGTACGGGTCAGTGCGAACTCGCCAAGCTTATGGCCGACCATGTTTTCCGTGACGTACACCGGAACGTGCTGACGGCCGTTGTGGACGGCGATCGTCAGACCGATGAAGTCCGGCAGAATCGTCGAACGACGCGACCAGGTCTTGATCGGCTTCTTGTCACGCGTGGACGCAGCCGCCTCAACTTTCTTCAGCAAATGAGCGTCGCAGAACGGACCTTTTTTAGCAGAACGTGTCATTGCCTACTCCTTAACGCTTGTGACGGCGCTGGACGATCATCGTCGTCGTGCGCTTATTGCTGCGGGTTCGATAGCCCTTCGTCGGCGTGCCCCACGGGCTCACCGGGTCGCGACCTGCAGCCGTGCGGCCCTCACCACCACCGTGCGGGTGATCGATCGGGTTCATCGCAACACCACGCACCGTCGGACGGATACCGCGCCAGCGGTTCGCACCGGCCTTACCGATTTGACGGAGGCTGTGCTCTTCGTTGCCGACTTCACCGATGGTTGCACGGCACTCGACGTGCACGCGGCGGATTTCACCCGAACGCAGACGAACCTGCGCGTAGATGCCTTCACGTGCCAGCAGCATGGCCGACGTACCAGCCGAACGCGCGATCTGCGCGCCCTTGCCCGGCAGCATTTCGATGCAGTGGATCGTCGTACCGACCGGAATATTGCGGATCGGCAGGGTGTTGCCTGCGCGAATCGGCGCTTCCGAACCGGACATCAGCTGCGCGCCGACCGCCACGCCCTTCGGCGCGATGATGTAGCGACGCTCGCCGTCTGCGTACAGAACCAGCGCGATGTTCGCGCTACGGTTCGGGTCGTACTCGAGACGCTCGACCTTTGCCGGGATGCCGTCCTTGTTGCGACGGAAATCGACGATACGGTAGTGCTGCTTGTGACCGCCACCTTGGTGACGCGTGGTGATGCGACCGTTGTTGTTACGGCCCGCCGACTTGGATTGCGAGTCGAGCAGCGCTGCGTGCGGCTTGCCCTTATGCAGATCCTTGTTGACGATCTTGACCATCGCGCGGCGACCCGGCGAGGTCGGCTTAACTTTCACGATTGCCATGATTACTTGGCCTCCGCTTCAAAGTTGATTTCCTGGCCGGGCTTCAGGCAGACGTACGCCTTCTTCACGTCCTTGCGCTTGCCGTTGAAGCGACCAAAGCGCTTGGCTTTGCCCTTCGTGACGAGCACGTTGACGGAATTGACTTCGACCTTGAACAGCAGCTCGACAGCAGCCTTCACTTCCTGCTTCGTGGCGTCCGGCGCGACTTCGAACACGACTTGTTCGTTCTTGTCGGCAACCAGCGTCGCCTTTTCGGAGATCACCGGCGCGAGCAGAACTTGCATCAAACGATGATCGTTTTTGCGAACTTCGCTCATGACAGCAACTCCTCGATCTGAGCGACCGCAGCCTTCGTGATCAGCACTTTCTTGAAGTAGATCAGCGAGAGCGGGTCGGCGTAACGCGGCTCGACAACCGCCACGTGGGCCAGGTTGCGCGACGCGAGGTACAGGTTTTCGTCGACCGTATCGGTGATGACCAACACGGAATCGAGACCCATCGCCTTGAATTTATCAGCCAACAGCTTGGTCTTCGGCGCTTCGAGCGCGAGATCCTCGACCACCGAGATGCGGCCTTCGCGAGCCAACTGCGAGAAGATCGAGCAGAGGCCTGCGCGATGCATCTTCTTGTTGACCTTGTGCGAGAAGTTTTCTTCCGGCGAGTTCGGGAAAATGCGACCACCGCCACGCCACAACGGGCTCGACGACATACCGGCACGAGCGCGGCCCGTACCCTTCTGGCGCCACGGCTTCTTCGTGGTGTGCTTGACCTGCTCACGATCCTTCTGAGCGCGGTTGCCGCTACGTGCGTTCGCCTGATAAGCGACGACGACTTGGTGAATCAGGGCTTCGTTGTAATCGCGACCGAACACGACGTCCGATGCGGTCACGCCAGCGCCTTCCTGACCATTGGCATTCAGGAGCTTAAGTTCCATTATTTCGCTCCTTTCGCAGCACGGGTCTTGACGGCCGGGGTCACGAAGACCTTGCCGCCCTTCGCACCCGGAACAGCACCGCGGACGAGCAGCAGATTGCGCTCAGCGTCGATGCGGGCGATTTCGAGATTCTGGACCGTGACGGTCACGTCACCGAGGTGACCCGTCATGCGCTTGCCGGGGAACACACGACCCGGGTCCTGCGCCATACCGATCGAACCCGGAACGTTGTGCGAACGCGAGTTACCGTGCGATGCGCGGCCCGAAGCGAAGTTGTAGCGCTTGATGGTACCGGCGTAGCCCTTACCGATCGACGTGCCTTGCACGTCAACCTTCTGGCCGACTTCGAAAATGTCCGTACCGATGACGGCGCCGTTCGACAGTTCACCTGCCTTGGCGGTATCGATATGGAATTCGCGGAGGATTTCACCAGCTTGAACGCCGGCTTTGGCGAGGTGACCCGCCAACGGCTTCGTCACGCGCGAAGCGCGGCGAGTACCGAATGCAACCTGAACGGCGGTATAACCATCCGTTTCAACGGTCTTGATCTGCGTCACCCGGTTGTCCGACACGTCCAGCACGGTGACGGGGATCGAGTCCCCCTCAGGCGTGAAGATACGGGTCATGCCAACCTTGCGACCTACGAGTCCAAGGCTCATCGTTTTCTCCATTCCCGACTGCGATTGGTCGGGGCTGATTTCAAAATGTCCGCCCTGCTATGAGAAACAAGGCGCACTTTTTTGCGCAAATGCGCGAAAAGCCTTGGAGTATAACAAGGCTTTTCGTTTTCTGCAAGCAATCAAAGACTTAGCTCCGTCCGCGACGCCGGCGGAGCTTTGTAGGCTTACTGCAGCTTGATTTCGACGTCGACACCAGCCGGCAGGTCGAGCTTCATCAGTGCGTCGACGGTCTTGTCCGTCGGGTCCACGATGTCCATCAGGCGCTGGTGCGTACGGATTTCGAGCTGGTCGCGCGACGTCTTGTTGACGTGCGGCGAACGCAGGATGTCAAAACGCTGAATACGCGTCGGCAGCGGCACCGGGCCACGGACGATCGCGCCAGTCCGCTTCGCCGTATCGACGATCTCGGCTGCCGACTGGTCGATCAGGCGATAGTCGAAAGCCTTCAGACGAATGCGGATTTTCTGGTTCTGCATGACGATTCCTTAAAAAGAGCGAGGCGGTATTGCGCCGCCGATTGGCAAAAGAGCGAGGAACCGGGCATTCGCTTGAGGGCGAACACCCGGTTCCGGTCACGTTACTTCAGTACAGCGACTTCAAAGAAGACCGAGATTTTACTCGATAATCTTCGCAACGACACCTGCGCCGACGGTACGGCCGCCTTCGCGGATCGCGAAGCGCAGACCTTCTTCCATGGCGATCGGGGCGATCAGCTTGACCGTGATCGACACGTTGTCGCCCGGCATCACCATTTCCTTGTCCTTCGGCAGCTCGATCGAGCCCGTCACGTCCGTCGTACGGAAGTAGAACTGCGGACGGTAGTTGTTGAAGAACGGCGTGTGACGGCCGCCTTCGTCCTTGCTCAGCACGTACACTTCAGCGGTGAAGTGCGTATGCGGCGTGATCGAACCCGGCTTGGCCAGCACTTGGCCGCGCTCGACGTCTTCGCGCTTCGTGCCGCGCAGCAGGATACCGACGTTGTCGCCCGCTTGACCCTGGTCGAGCAGCTTGCGGAACATTTCCACGCCCGTGCAAGTGGTCTTCACCGTCGGCTTGATACCGACGATTTCGATTTCCTCGCCAACCTTGATCACGCCGCGCTCGACGCGACCCGTCACCACCGTGCCGCGACCCGAGATCGAGAACACGTCTTCCACCGGCATCAGGAAGGCGCCATCGACTGCGCGCTCCGGCGTCGGGATGTACGTGTCCAGCGCGTCGGCCAGGTTCATGATCGCCACTTCGCCGAGTTCGCCCTTGTCGCCTTCCAGCGCGAGCTTGGCCGAACCCTTGATGATCGGCGTGTCGTCGCCCGGGAAGTCGTACTTCGACAGGAGTTCGCGCACTTCCATTTCGACGAGCTCGAGCAGTTCGGCGTCGTCCACCATGTCGCACTTGTTCAGGAACACGATGATGTACGGCACGCCGACCTGACGGGCCAGCAGGATGTGCTCACGCGTTTGCGGCATCGGGCCGTCAGCGGCCGAGCACACCAGGATTGCGCCGTCCATCTGCGCGGCGCCCGTGATCATGTTCTTCACGTAGTCGGCGTGGCCCGGGCAATCGACGTGTGCGTAGTGGCGGTTAGCCGTTTCGTACTCGACGTGCGCGGTGTTGATGGTGATGCCGCGCGCCTTTTCTTCCGGCGCCGCGTCGATCTGGTCGTACGCCTTGGCTTCGCCGCCGAATTTCTGCGTGAGCACCGTCGTGATCGCTGCCGTCAGCGTGGTCTTGCCGTGGTCAACGTGACCGATCGTGCCCACGTTCACGTGCGGCTTGGTCCGCTCGAATTTACCTTTTGCCATGATTACCTTCTTTCAAAGTTTGGTTATCGGTTAAAGCTTGTGGCTTGCGCCGAATGACTTGCGGGTATTACTTACCCTTGGCGTTGATGATCGCGTCGGCGACGTTACGCGGAGCTTCAGCGTAGTGCTTGAATTCCATCGTGTACGTTGCACGGCCTTGCGTCAGCGAGCGCAGGGACGTCGAGTAGCCGAACATTTCCGACAGCGGCACTTCGGCGCGAACGATCTTGCCGCCGCCAACCATGTCTTCCATGCCCTGGACGATACCGCGACGGCCGGACAGATCGCCCATCACGTTGCCCATGTAGTCTTCCGGCGTTTCGACTTCCACGGCCATCATCGGTTCGAGGATGACCGGGCTTGCCTTGCGCATTGCTTCCTTGAAGGCCATCGAGCCGGCCATGCGGAACGCGTTTTCGTTCGAGTCCACGTCGTGGTACGAACCGAACGTCAGGTGCACCTTCACGTCCACAACCGGGAAGCCAGCCAGCACGCCCGACTTCAGCGTTTCCTGGATACCCTTGTCCACGGCCGGGATGTATTCGCGCGGAATCACGCCGCCCTTGATCTCGTCCAGGAACTCGTAGCCCTTGCCCTGCTCGTTCGGCTCCAGCGTGATGACGGCGTGACCGTACTGGCCGCGACCACCCGACTGCTTGACGAACTTGCCATCGACGTCAGCCGCCGTCGTGCGAATGGTTTCGCGGTAGGCAACCTGCGGCTTGCCGACGGTCGCTTCCACGCCGAATTCGCGCTTCATGCGGTCGACCAGAATTTCGAGGTGGAGCTCGCCCATGCCCGAAATGATGGTCTGGCCCGATTCTTCGTCCGTTTGCACGCGGAACGACGGATCTTCCTGCGCCAGACGGTTCAGCGCCAGGCCCATCTTTTCCTGGTCAGCCTTGGTCTTCGGCTCGACAGCCTGCGAAATCACCGGCTCCGGGAAAATCATGCGTTCGAGCACGATCGGGTTCTGCGGATCGCACAGCGTGTCGCCCGTGGTCGCTTCCTTCAGGCCGACGGCCGCCGCGATATCGCCCGCGCGCACTTCCTTGATTTCTTCGCGCTGGTTCGCGTGCATCTGCAGAATACGGCCCAGACGTTCCTTCTTGTCCTTGGTCGCGTTCAGCACGGTGTCACCCGAATTCACGACGCCCGAGTACACGCGGAAGAAGATCAGCTGACCGACGAACGGGTCCGTCATGATCTTGAACGCGAGTGCCGAGAACTTCTCGTCGTCGGCAGCACGGCGCTCGGCCTTCTCGCCGCTTTCGAGTTCGCCCGTAACCGGCGGAATGTCGACCGGCGACGGCAGGAAGTCGATCACGGCGTCGAGCATGCGCTGCACACCCTTGTTCTTGAACGCGGTGCCGCACAGCATCGGCTGGATTTCGCACGCGATGGTCCGGTCGCGGATCGCCTTCACGACTTCCGCTTCCGACAGCTCTTCGCCGCCGAGATACTTTTCCATCAGCTCTTCGCTGGCTTCGGCAGCCGACTCGATCATCTTCTCGCGCCACTCGTTGCACGTGTCGACGAGTTCAGCCGGAATGTCGACGTAGTCGAACTTCGTGCCTTGCGACGCTTCGTCCCAAATGATCGCCTTCATCTTCAGCAGATCGACGACGCCCTTGAAGTTTTCTTCCGAGCCGATCGGCACGACGACGGGCACCGGATTCGCCTTCAGACGCGTCTTCAGCTGGTCGTAGACCTTGAAGAAGTTCGCGCCGGTACGGTCCATCTTGTTGACGAACGCGAGACGGGGAACCTTGTACTTGTTCGCCTGACGCCACACCGTTTCCGACTGCGGCTGCACGCCGCCCACTGCGCAGTAGACCATGCACGCGCCGTCCAGAACGCGCATCGAGCGTTCCACTTCAATGGTGAAGTCGACGTGTCCCGGCGTGTCGATGATGTTGATGCGGTGCTCGGGATAGTTGCCGCCCATGCCCTTCCAGAAGGCCGTGGTAGCAGCCGACGTGATGGTGATGCCGCGCTCCTGCTCCTGCTCCATCCAGTCCATCGTTGCTGCGCCGTCGTGAACTTCACCGATCTTGTGGTTCACGCCCGTGTAAAACAAGATGCGCTCGGTCGTCGTCGTTTTGCCGGCGTCGATGTGAGCGCTAATACCGATGTTGCGGTAGCGCTCGATAGGTGTCTTGCGAGCCACTTTGGATCCTTTATTCGGTCGACGCGCCGGCTCAACCAATGAGCCAGCAGCGCCCTAACACAAACGGGCGAGGCGCCAAATTAGCGCACCCGCCCTGATTTTTCCGTTGCTCTATCAGCGGGAGCTTAGAAACGGAAATGCGAGAATGCCTTGTTAGCCTCTGCCATGCGGTGAACTTCGTCGCGCTTCTTCATCGCGCCGCCGCGGCCTTCGGCCGCTTCGGAGAGCTCACCTGCCAGGCGCAGGGCCATCGACTTTTCGCTGCGCTTCTTCGCGGCTTCGCGCAACCAACGCATCGCCAATGCCATACGACGCGAGGGACGCACTTCGACCGGAACTTGATAGTTCGCACCACCAACGCGACGGCTCTTCACTTCGACCACCGGCTTCACGTTGTTGAGCGCGACCGTGAACACTTCCAGCGGGTCCTTGCCACCCTTGGTCTGGATCTGTTCAAAAGCGCCGTACACGATGCGTTCGGCAACCGACTTCTTGCCGGACAACATCAGCACGTTCATGAACTTGGCTACATCTACGTTGCCGAACTTCGGATCCGGCAATACTTCCCGCTTGGGGACTTCGCGACGACGCGGCATGATTCTTCCTTTACCTTTTCAGTTGGAGCGGTTTTTCCGCTCCGCGGCCACCAACTAACCCGATCCATCTCTCGACTAAACCAGCTTGGCCGGGTGACCACTTACTCGACAGCACCGGCACATCCGGCACTACCGCATTAACCGCCTTGCGGCGACCTGAAACTACTTCGACTGCTCGAACCGGCGATTACTTGCCAGCCTTGGCACGCTTCGCACCGTACTTCGAGCGAGCCTGCTTACGATCCTTGACGCCCTGCGTATCCAGCGAGCCGCGGACCATGTGGTAACGCACACCCGGCAAGTCCTTCACACGACCGCCGCGAATCAGCACGACCGAGTGTTCCTGCAGGTTGTGGCCTTCACCACCGATGTACGAAATGACTTCGAAGCCGTTCGTGAGACGAACCTTGGCAACTTTACGAAGTGCCGAGTTCGGCTTCTTCGGCGTCGTCGTGTACACGCGGGTGCACACGCCGCGACGCTGCGGGCAGTCCTGCAGGGCCGGCGACTTGCTCTTCGTCGTTTCCGACGCGCGGCCTTTGCGAACCAGTTGATTGATGGTTGGCATCGTTTAATCCTAAAAATGAACAAAATCGGCGCGATTCCGAACGGGCAAAGCGAAGAAATCGCGCGTCTGACTTTCTCGTGGATGGCTCTTGTCTGCGCGAACCCTGCGTTAAGCAGGATCCCGAAACTCGCCAAGAACGAGAACCTAGCATGATATTCCGAAAATGCCAATCCGGTCAATATGTTGCATGAATTTGTGAGCCGCTCGCCAGCGCAACGTCAGTCGGCGCCGACCACGTCGAGCAGTTCGTCGCCGAAACGCTCGAGTTTGCGCACGCCGATGCCCGGAATGTGCCGCAAGTCGTCGATCGTATCGGGATCGCTCCGCGCGATTTCAGCAAGCGTCGCGTCGTGGAAGATGACGTACGCCGGCACGCCGTCGGTTTTCGCGGTCTCGGCGCGCCAGGTCCGCAGGCGATCCCACCGCGCTTTCTCGCGCGGCGACATGCCTGCGGTCGGGTCGGCGCGCTCGCCGGTTCGGCCTGACGACTGCCGGTTGCGCACCGGCTTCACGTACTTGCGCAGCGTGACGCGCTCTTCACCCTTCAGCACGGGCTTGCTGGCGTCGGTCAGAACGAGCGCCCCGAACCCGTCATGATCGACGGCAAGAAAACCGAACGCGACCAGTTGCCTGAAAACCGCGCGCCATTCCGGTTCCGACAGGCTCGCGCCGACGCCGAACGTGGACAGCTTGTCGTGACCCCGCTGCAAGACCTTCTCGCTACGCGTGCCGCGCAGAATGTCGATGAGATGCCCCGCGCCGAAGTGAAAACCACTGGCCTTCTGCGCGCGATACACGCACGACAGCGCCATCTGTGCCTCGCGCGTCGCGTCCCACGACGCCGGCGGTTCGAGACACGTATCGCAATTTCCGCACGGCGTGCTCGTCTCGCCGAAGTAGGCGAGCAGGCGCACGCGGCGGCACGTCGCGGCCTCGCATAGGCCGAGGAGCGCGTCGAGCTTGCCGGTCTGCACGCGCTTGTGCGCGTCGTCGGCATCGGATTCGTCGATCATCTTGCGCTGCTGCACGACATCGCCCAGGCCGTACGCCATCCACGCGTTGGCGGGCAGGCCGTCGCGGCCCGCGCGCCCGGTTTCCTGGTAATAGCCTTCGACGCTCTTCGGCAAATCGAGGTGCGCCACGAACCGCACGTCCGGCTTGTCGATGCCCATGCCGAACGCAATCGTCGCGCACATCACGATGCCTTCCTCGCGCTGGAACATCTCCTGATGCTTCTGGCGCGTCTCGAACTCCATGCCGGCGTGATACGGCAACGCGCGAACGCCCTGCCCCTTCAGCCAGTCCGCCGTTTCCTCAACCTTGCGACGCGAGAGGCAATAGACCACGCCCGCGTCCGTCGTGCCGTCCTTGTTCGTGTGCTCGGCGCGGATGAAATCGAGCAATTGCGAGCGCGCGTTGTCCTTCTCGACGATCCGATAGCGGATGTTCGGCCGGTCGAAACTCGACACGAAGATGCGCGCGTCGTCGAGCGCAAGGCGGTGCACGATTTCATCGCGCGTAATGGCGTCCGCCGTTGCTGTCAGCGCGATGCGCGGCACGTTCGGAAACCGCTCATGCAGCACCGAAAGCTGAATGTATTCGGGCCGGAAGTCGTGACCCCATTGCGAGACGCAATGCGCCTCGTCGATGGCGAACAGGCCGACGGGCGAGCTTTCGAGCAGCTCGAGGAAACGCGGCGTCATGAGACGCTCGGGCGCGACATACAGCAGATCGATGCTGCCGTTGCGCAGCGCGCGCTCGGTCGCGGCGGCTTCGGCGCCCGAAAGCGTCGAATTGAGATACGCGGCGCGCACGCCCAATTCCGTGAGCGCGGCAACCTGATCCTGCATCAGCGCAATCAGCGGCGAAACGACGATTCCCGCGCCGAAGCCCGCCTCTTTGCGCACCAGCGACGGAATCTGATAGCACAGCGACTTTCCGCCGCCCGTGGGCATCAACACGAGCGAATCGCCGCCGTTCGCGACATGTTCGACGATTTCCGCCTGCTGTCCGCGAAAGGCCGGATAGCCGAATACTTCGTTGAGAATTTCGAGCGGACGGGACATAGGAAAGAAGCGCGGACTGCGGCGTGGAGGATAACGAATTCTATCAACGCAAGCGCGCGCGCCCACGCGTGAAAACGCAACGTTAGCCGTTCGGCCGACGTGCTGATCGGAAAGAAGGGGCGAAAAAAAACCGCCCGGCGAAAACCGGGCGGTTCGAGGTGCTACGAGCGAAAGACGCTTACTCGTTGGTATGCGGTTGCTGCTCCGTTGCCGGGGCTTCCGGCGTACCGAAATCGAATGCCTCTTCGGCAGCGATCTGGTCGAAGCGTTCGCGATCCGACATTTCCTTGCTCTTGCGCGCCTTGTGGAACGCGAGACCCGTACCGGCCGGAATCAGACGGCCGACGATCACGTTTTCCTTCAGACCGCGCAGATCGTCGCGCTTGCCCATGATCGCCGCTTCGGTCAGCACGCGAGTCGTTTCCTGGAACGACGCCGCCGAGATGAACGAATCGGTCGAGAGCGAAGCCTTCGTGATACCGAGCAGCACGTTTTCGTACGTCGCCGGACGCTTGTCTTCCGCGATCATGCGGTCGTTCTCGTCGAGCATGTCCGACCGCTCGACTTGTTCGCCCGGAATGAAGCGCGTATCGCCGTTGTCGACGATCTGCACGCGGCGCAGCATCTGACGCACGATCACTTCGATGTGCTTGTCGTTGATCTTCACGCCTTGCAGACGGTACACGTCCTGCACTTCGTCCACGATGTAGCGCGACAACGCCTCGATACCCTGCAAACGCAGGATGTCGTGCGGATCCGCAGGACCGTCGACGATCATTTCGCCCTTGTTGACGACTTGACCATCGTGCACCAGCACCTGCTTTTCCTTCGCGATCAGGAACTCGTGCTGATTGCCTTCGAGGTCCGTGATGACGAGACGCTGCTTGCCCTTCGTGTCCTTACCGAACGACGTCGTGCCCGTGACTTCCGCCAGAATGCCGGCGTCCTTCGGCGAGCGCGCTTCGAACAGTTCGGCCACGCGCGGCAGACCACCGGTAATGTCACGCGTCTTCTGCGCTTCAACCGGGATACGCGCCAGCACTTCACCGACCTGCACTTGCTGACCATCCTTCACGGTGATCAGTGCGCCGACCTGGAAGCCGATCTGCACCGAATGCTCGGTGTTCGGGATCTTCACTTCCTCGCCGTTCGCGTCGAGCAGCTTGACCTGCGGACGCACGCTCTTGCCAGCCTGCGAGCCGCGGCGCTTCGCGTCGATCACGACGAGCGTGGAAAGACCAGTCACGTCGTCGATCTGCTTGGCGACCGTCACGCCTTCCTCGACGTTTTCGAACTTCACCGTACCGCCCCACTCGGTGATAATCGGACGCGTCAGCGGATCCCATTGCGCGAGTTGCGAGCCGGCCTTGATCGTGGCGCCGTCGAGTTGCAGCAGCGTCGCGCCGTACGGGATCTTGTGACGCTCACGCTCGCGACCGAGGTCGTCCGCGATGATCGCTTCGCCCGAACGCGAAATGACGACCTGCTCGCCCTTCGCGTTGGTCACGTAGCGCATCGTGGCCGTGAAACGCACCGTACCGTTGCTCTTCGCTTCCACCGTCGATGCAACCGCCGCACGCGATGCCGCACCACCGATGTGGAACGTACGCATGGTCAGCTGGGTGCCCGGCTCACCGATCGACTGCGCCGCGATCACGCCGACTGCCTCGCCGACGTTCACGCGCGAGCCACGGCCAAGGTCGCGGCCGTAGCACGCGGCGCACAGGCCGTAGCGCGTTTCGCAGGTCAGCGGCGTACGCACGCGCACTTCGTCGATGCCGAGACGCTCGATCTCTTCCACCGCGTCTTCGTCGAGCAGATCGCCGGACGCAAACAGCGTTTCCTGCGTTTCCGGATTGACGACGTCCGCCACCGCGACGCGACCGAGAATACGGTCACGCAGCGCTTCGACGACTTCACCGCCTTCGACCAACGCCTTCATCGCCACGCCGTTCGACGTACCGCAATCGTCTTCGACCACGACGAGATCCTGCGTCACGTCCACGAGACGACGCGTCAGGTAACCCGAGTTCGCCGTCTTCAGTGCCGTATCCGCCAGACCCTTACGCGCGCCGTGCGTCGAGATGAAGTACTGCAGCACGTTCAGGCCTTCGCGGAAGTTCGCGGTAATCGGCGTCTCGATAATCGAGCCGTCCGGCTTCGCCATCAGGCCGCGCATACCGGCAAGCTGACGAATCTGCACCGCGGAACCACGCGCGCCCGAGTCGGCCATCATGTAGATGGAGTTGAACGACTCCTGCTTCGTCTCGTTGCCGTCACGGTCGATGACCGGTTCGGTTGCGAGCTGTTCCATCATCGCCTTGCCGACGCTTTCCGACGTTGCCGACCAGATGTCAACCACGTTGTTGTAGCGTTCCTGCGCGGTGACGAGACCCGACATGTACTGACGGTCGTACTCCTTCACCTTCTTCGCTGCGTCGCCGACGATCGTCTCTTTCTGCGGCGGCACGAGCATGTCGTCCACGCAAATCGAGATACCGGCGCGCGTCGCGAGGCGGAAGCCCATCTGCATCAGCTGGTCGGCGAAGATCACCGTTTCGCGCAGACCGCACTTGCGGAACGCCGTGTTGATCAGGCGCGAGATTTCCTTCTTCTTCAGCGGCTTGTTCAGCACCGAGAACGGCAGGCCCGGCGGCAGAATCTCCGACAGGATCGAGCGGCCGACGGTCGTCGCGTACAGCGTGACCTTCGGCACGAACTTCGGCGCGCCTTCGCTCGTGTCTTCGTTCGCCACCATTTCGGTGATACGCACGTTGACGCGCGAAGCCAGCTCGACTTCCTTGTTCTCGTACGCGCGGATCACTTCCGACACGCCCGTGAACGTAAGGCCTTCGCCCTTGCCGTTGATGGCTTCACGCGATGCGTAATACAGGCCGAGCACGATATCCTGCGACGGCACGATCGACGGATCGCCGTTGGCCGGGAACAGGACGTTGTTCGACGCCAGCATCAGCGTGCGCGCTTCCATCTGCGCTTCGAGCGACAGCGGCACGTGAACAGCCATCTGGTCACCGTCGAAGTCGGCGTTGAACGCCGCGCAAACGAGCGGGTGCAGCTGGATTGCCTTACCTTCGATCAGCACCGGCTCGAAAGCCTGAATGCCGAGACGGTGCAGCGTCGGCGCGCGGTTCAGCATGACCGGATGCTCGCGGATCACCTCTTCGAGGATGTCCCACACCACCGGCGTCTGGTTCTCGACTTCCTTCTTCGCAGCCTTGATGGTCGTCGCGACGCCCATCACTTCCAGCTTGTTGAAGATGAACGGCTTGAACAGTTCGAGCGCCATCAGCTTCGGCAGGCCGCACTGATGCAGCTTGAGCGTCGGGCCGACCACGATCACCGAACGGCCCGAGTAGTCCACGCGCTTGCCGAGCAGGTTCTGACGGAAACGACCGCCCTTACCCTTGATCATGTCAGCGAGCGACTTCAGCGGACGCTTGTTCGCGCCGGTCATCGCCTTACCGCGACGGCCGTTGTCGAGCAGCGAATCGACGGCTTCCTGCAGCATCCGCTTTTCGTTGCGGACGATGATTTCAGGCGCCTTCAGTTCGAGCAGACGCTTCAACCGGTTGTTACGGTTGATGACGCGGCGATACAGGTCGTTCAGGTCCGACGTCGCGAAACGGCCGCCGTCGAGCGGCACGAGCGGGCGCAGTTCCGGGGGCAGCACCGGCAGCACTTCGAGCACCATCCAGTCAGGCTTGATGCCCGAACGCTGGAAAGCCTCGAGAACCTTCAGGCGCTTCGCATACTTCTTGATCTTCGCTTCCGAACCCGTGTTCTTGAGCTCGGTGCGCAGCAGTTCGACCTGCTCGTCGATGTTGATCGAACGCAGCAGTTCGCGCACGCCTTCCGCGCCCATCTCGGCACGGAATTCGTCACCGTACTCTTCGACCTTGTTGTAGTAATCCTCTTCCGTCATGATCTGCCGCGCTTTCAGCGGCGTCATGCCCGGATCGATCACCACGTACGCTTCGAAGTACAGCACGCGCTCGATGTCGCGCAGCGTCATGTCGAGCACCATGCCCAGACGCGACGGCAGCGACTTCAAGAACCAGATGTGCGCGACCGGCGAAGCCAGTTCGATATGGCCCATGCGCTCGCGGCGCACCTTGGCCAGCGTCACTTCGACGCCGCACTTCTCGCAGATCACGCCACGGTGCTTCAGGCGCTTGTACTTGCCGCACAAGCACTCGTAGTCCTTGATCGGCCCGAAAATCTTCGCGCAAAACAGACCATCCCGCTCCGGCTTGAACGTGCGGTAGTTGATGGTCTCCGGCTTCTTCACTTCGCCGAACGACCACGAACGGATCTTGTCGGGCGACGCGAGGCCGATCTTGATCGCATCAAAAACTTCTTCTTGTTGGACTTGCTTGAATAGATCGAGCAGAGCTTTCATTGCTTTCTCTCCGTAGTCCGATTAGTTGCGGTCGAGATCGATGTCGATACCGAGCGAGCGGATTTCCTTCACCAACACGTTGAAGGATTCCGGCATGCCGGCGTCGATCACGTGATCGCCCTTGACGAGGTTCTCATACACCTTCGTCCGGCCCGTCACGTCGTCCGACTTGACCGTCAGCATTTCCTGCAGCACATACGATGCGCCATACGCCTCGAGCGCCCACACTTCCATTTCACCGAAACGCTGGCCACCGAACTGCGCCTTACCACCCAGCGGCTGCTGCGTGACGAGCGAGTACGGACCGGTCGAACGCGCGTGCATCTTGTCGTCGACCAGGTGGTGCAGCTTCAGGTAGTGCATGTAGCCGACCGTGACCTTGCGCTCGAACGGCTCGCCCGTGCGGCCGTCGTGCAGCGTGACCTGATTCTTCGACGCGTTCATGCCGAGGTTCTGCGCCACGTCGTCCGGGAACGCGAGGTCCAGCGCGCGCGACATTTCGTCTTCCGTCGCGCCGTCGAACACCGGCGTCGCGAACGGCACGCCTTCGCGCAGGTTCTTCGCCAGTTCCACGATTTCGTCGTCCGAGAAGCCTTCCAGCTCTTCCTTGCGGCCCGACTCGTTGTAGATCTGCGTGAGGAACTGACGCAGTTCTTCGATCTTCGCCTGACGCTGCATCATCTCGCCGATGCGCCAGCCGAGACCCTTCGCGGCCCAGCCCAGATGCACTTCGAGAATCTGACCCACGTTCATCCGCGACGGCACGCCGAGCGGATTCAGCACGACGTCGGCCGGACGGCCGTCGGCCATGTACGGCATGTCTTCGATCGGCACGATCTTCGACACGACACCCTTGTTACCGTGACGGCCCGCCATCTTGTCGCCAGGCTGCAAGCGACGCTTCACGGCGAGATACACCTTCACCATCTTCAGCACGCCCGGCGGCAGTTCGTCGCCTTGCGTGAGCTTCTTGCGCTTCTCTTCGAACGCGAGGTCGAACTGGTGACGCTTCTGCTCGATCGAATCCTTGATGGCTTCGAGTTGCGCCGCTGCTTCTTCGTCCGCGAGGCGGATGTCGAACCAGTGGTAGTGGTCGAGGTCTTCGAGGTACGCGAGGTCGATCTTCGTGCCCTTCGCGAGCTTCTTCGGACCGCCGTTCGCCACCTTGCCGTTCAGCATGCGCGCGAGACGCGAGAAGGCGTCGCCTTCCACGATACGAAGCTGGTCGTTCAGGTCCAAGCGGTAACGCTTCAGTTCATCGTCGATGATCTGTTGCGCGCGCTTGTCGCGCGTGATGCCTTCGCGCGTGAACACCTGCACGTCGATGACCGTGCCGCTCATGCCCGAGGGCACGCGCAGCGACGTGTCCTTCACGTCCGATGCCTTCTCGCCGAAGATCGCGCGCAGCAGCTTTTCTTCCGGCGTCAGCTGGGTTTCGCCCTTCGGCGTGACCTTGCCGACCAGCACGTCGCCCGCTTCGACTTCCGCGCCGATGTACACGATGCCCGACTCGTCGAGACGGCCAAGCTGCACTTCCGCGAGGTTCGAAATGTCGCGCGTGATTTCTTCCGGTCCGAGCTTCGTGTCGCGAGCAACGACGTTGAGTTCTTCGATGTGGATCGACGTGTAACGATCGTCCGCGACGACCTTTTCCGAGATCAGGATCGAGTCTTCGAAGTTGTAGCCGTTCCACGGCATGAACGCGACCAGCATGTTCTGGCCGAGCGCGAGCTCGCCCAGGTCCGTGGAGGCGCCGTCGGCCAGCACGTCGCCGCGCGAGACCTTGTCGCCCATCTTCACGATCGGACGCTGGTTGATGTTCGTGTTCTGGTTCGAACGCGTGTACTTGATCAGGTTGTAGATGTCCACGCCGACATCGCCGGCGACGGCTTCATCGTCGTTCACGCGAATCACGATACGGCCCGCGTCCACGTAATCCACGACACCGCCACGCATGGCCTGAACCGTCGTGCCCGAGTCGACCGCCACGGTACGCTCGATGCCCGTACCGACGACCGGCTTCTCCGGACGCAGACACGGCACGGCCTGACGCTGCATGTTCGAGCCCATCAACGCGCGGTTCGCGTCGTCGTGCTCGAGGAACGGAATCAACGATGCCGCGACCGACACGATCTGCGACGGCGCCACGTCCATGTACTGGATGCGGTCCGGCGTGACCATCAGCGTTTCGCCGGCTTCACGCGACGAGACGAGTTCGTCGGTCAGTGTGCCGTCTTCGGCCACTGCCGCGTTCGCCTGCGCGATCACGTAACGGCCTTCTTCGATCGCCGACAGGTAGTCGATCTGGTCCGTCACCTTGCCGTCCACGACCTTGCGATACGGCGTTTCGAGGAAGCCGTATTCGTTCAGGTGCGCGTACAGCGCGAGCGAGTTGATCAGGCCGATGTTCGGACCTTCCGGCGTTTCGATCGGGCACACGCGGCCGTAGTGGGTCGGATGCACGTCGCGGACTTCGAAGCCCGCGCGCTCGCGCGTCAGACCGCCCGGGCCGAGTGCGGAAACGCGACGCTTGTGCGTGATCTCCGACAGCGGGTTGGTCTGGTCCATGAACTGCGAAAGCTGCGACGAACCGAAGAACTCGCGAATCGCCGACGAAATCGGCTTCGAGTTGATCAGGTCGTGCGGCATCAGGTTTTCGCTTTCGGCCTGGCCGAGGCGTTCCTTCACAGCACGCTCGACACGCACGAGACCCGCGCGGAACTGGTTTTCCGCGAGTTCGCCGACGCAACGCACGCGACGATTGCCCAAGTGGTCGATGTCGTCCACTTCGCCCTTGCCGTTACGCAACTCGACGAGAATCTTGATGGTCGCGAGGATGTCGTCGTCCTGCAGCGTCATCGGCCCGATGATCTCGTCACGGCCCACGCGGCGGTTGAACTTCATGCGGCCGACCTTCGACAGGTCGTAAGCGTCTTCGCTGTAGAACAGACGATTGAACAGCGCCTCGACGGCTTCTTCGGTCGGCGGTTCGCCCGGACGCATCATGCGGTAGATCGCGATACGCGCGGCCATCTTGTCCGCGGTTTCGTCGATACGCAGCGTCGACGAGATGTACGGACCCTGGTCCAGATCGTTCGTGTACAGCGTCTGGATTTCCTTGACCTTCGCTTCGCGCAGCTTCTCGAGGACCGTTTCGGTGATTTCCTCGTTGGCGTTCGCGATGACTTCGCCCGTTTCGGGATCGATCACGTTCTTCGCCAGCACGCGGCCGAGCAGATACTCCTCGGGCACCGAGATGAACTTCGTCTTGGCGTTTTCGAGGTCGCGAATGTGCTTTGCGTTGATCCGCTTGTCCTTCGTGACGATGACGTTGCCTTCGCGATCCTGAATGTCGAAGCGCGCAACTTCACCGCGCAGACGCTCGGGCACGAATTCCATTTGCGCGCCTTCGCTCATCAGCGCGAAGTTGTCGAACACGAAGAAGTTCGCGAGGATCTGTTCCGGCGTCAGGCCGATGGCCTTCAGCAGAATCGTGACCGGCATCTTGCGACGACGGTCGACGCGGAAGTACAGCACGTCCTTCGGGTCGAACTCGAAATCGAGCCACGAACCGCGGTAAGGAATGATACGCGCCGAGAACAGCAGCTTGCCGGAGCTATGCGTCTTGCCCTTGTCGTGTTCGAAGAACACGCCTGGCGAACGGTGGAGCTGCGACACGATCACGCGCTCGGTACCGTTGATGACGAAAGAACCGGTCGGCGTCATGAGCGGAATTTCGCCCATGTACACTTCCTGTTCCTTGACTTCCTTCACGACGGGCTTGCTCGGCGACTCTTTGTCGAGCAGAACGAGACGCACCTTTGCGCGCAGGGCGGAGCAATAGGTCAGGCCGCGCTGCTGGCATTCCTTGATGTTGAATGCGGGCGGCGACAGCATATAGCTGACGAATTCCAGACGCGCAAAGCCGTTGTGCGAAACGATCGGGAAAACAGAGGTGAACGCAGCTTGCAAGCCTTCTGCCTTGCGCTGCGAAGAAGACGTCTCCGCTTGCAGAAACGTCTGGAATGATTCAAGCTGGGTCGCCAGCAAAAAGGGAACTTGGTGAACGATGGGGCGCTTCGCGAAACTCTTGCGAATACGCTTCTTCTCGGTGAAGGAATATTGCATACGATCTCCGAATCACGGCGGGCGTTACCGAGGCGGGATACCTCGACGACACGGCCCGGTGTTCACCGACTGAGACCCGCGCCGCTGTCCGGGGAGGACGCGCGAGTCTAGAAGCTTGGTGGTTGGCCGCTACCAACCGCTGGCTGACGGCAGCGGATGCCTGTGTTTCCCGCTACCCGACCAAACTTGCCTTCTGCAGTCGCTTCAGAAGACAAAGACAAATGCCGGAAGAAACTACCGATCCGACCGTTGTCTTTGGCTTCTGCGGGGCCGTTTATGCTTGCCAACGCGCATAAAAACTCGGACCCCACAAAGCACAAAAAGGCCGGCGGTGAAAAACCGCCAGCCTTCGCACAGCGCAATGAAACTTACTTGATTTCAGCCTTCGCGCCTGCGTCTTCCAGCTTCTTCTTCGCTTCTTCAGCAGCAGCCTTGGGCACCGCTTCCTTGATGGGCTTCGGTGCGCCGTCGACCAGGTCCTTCGCTTCCTTCAGGCCGAGACCCGTCAGTTCACGAACAGCCTTAATGACCGAGACCTTGTTCGCGCCGGCTTCGAGCAGGTTCACCGTGAATTCGGTTTGCTCTTCAGCAGCAGCGGCAGCACCGCCAGCAGCCGGGCCAGCGACCGCAACAGCAGCTGCCGACACGCCAAACTTCTCTTCGAACGCCTTGACCAGCTCGTTCAGTTCCAGAACCGACATCGCGCCAACGGCTTCCAGGATGTCTTCTTTTGCGATTGCCATTTGAAATACTCCTAAATTGAATTCGGATCGAGCTAGCGATCTTTACCTAACTGAGCAACTGTGGCTCAAGCGTGACGTTATGCAGCTTCGCCTTGCTTCTCTGCCAGCGCGGCGAGAGCGCGCGCGAAGCCGGAAACAGGTGCTTGCATGACGAACAACAGCTTGGAGAGCAGCTCTTCGCGGCTCGGGATGTTGGCCAGCGCTTGCACGCCCGCCTTGTCCATCACCTTGCCTTCGTAGGAACCAGCCTTGATGATCAACTTGTCATTGCTCTTGCCGAAGTCGTTGACGACCTTGGCTGCGGCAATGGCATCTTCCGAGATGCCGTAGATCAGAGGACCAGTCATCTGCTCAGCCAGCGGAGCGAACGGGGTACCTTCGACGGCGCGACGCGCCAGCGTGTTCTTCAACACGCGCAGATACACCTGTTGCTCACGCGCTTTCGCACGCAGCTTGGTCAGATCGCCAACCGTGATCCCACGATACTCAGCGAGCACCATCGTCTGAGCCTTCGCGACTTGCGCGGCGACTTCAGCGACGACTGCCTGCTTATCTTCTTTGTTCAGTGGCACGGTTAAACCTCCAGATTCGATGCACTCAGGTGTCCAACCCTCATGCACCACGTTCGACAACGGCGTCCGACTGTTAGGAGTATTTCAAGCGGTTGGTGACCATCTGAGGACGGTCGACAACCGGCTTCAACCACTGCAAAACTGTTTCGGGTTCGCCATCTGCGTTGGCTTGAATTAAGGCGCCGCCCAACTACTGCACCGCCACCAACGGTCTTTGACAACCGGCTGCCCAACCAAACGACTGTTGCGCAACCGCCCAAAGCCCTTGAGAACGCGGTCTAACGACCGCGTCGAAATCTTTACTGTTGCGCCAGCGTGGCTTGGTCCACGCGAACGCCCACACCCATCGTGCTCGACAGCGCGATCTTGCGCAGGTACACGCCCTTGCTCGTCGCCGGCTTTGCCTTGTTCAGCGCGTCGATCAGCGCCGACAGGTTCTGACGCAGCGAAGCGGGTTCGAACGACGCACGGCCGATGGTGCCGTGGATGATACCGGCTTTGTCGACACGGAATTGCACTTGACCAGCCTTTGCGTTCCTGACTGCTTGAGCCACGTCCGGCGTCACAGTGCCGACCTTCGGGTTCGGCATCAGGCCACGCGGACCGAGGATCTGGCCCAGCGTACCGACCACGCGCATCGTGTCCGGGGAAGCGATGACGACGTCGAAGTTGAGATTGCCGGCCTTGACTTGCTCAGCCAGGTCTTCCATGCCGACCACGTCCGCGCCAGCAGCACGTGCTTGCTCGGCCTTGTCGCCTTGCGCGAACACTGCAACGCGAACCGACTTACCGGTGCCAGCGGGCAGAACGACGGAGCCACGAACCACTTGGTCCGACTTCTTCGCATCGATGCCGAGCTGAACGGCGACGTCGATCGACTCGTCGAACTTGGCGTTCGCGCATTCCTTGATCAGGTTCAGCGCGTCGTCGATCGGATACAGCTTCTGACGATCGACCTTGTTTGCAAATGCCTGAAGGCGCTTCGAAAGCTTAGCCATTTACACGCCCTCCACGGTGATACCCATCGAACGCGCGCTACCGGCGATGGTGCGCACGGCTGCGTCCAGATCAGCTGCCGTAAGGTCCGGCATTTTGGTCTTCGCGATTTCTTCCGCCTGAGCGCGGGTGATGTTGCCGACCTTGTCGGTGTGCGGCTTGCTCGAACCCTTTTGCACTGCCGCTGCCTTCTTGATCAGAACGGTAGCCGGCGGCGTCTTCATGATGAACGTGAAGCTCTTGTCCGCGAATGCCGTAATGACGACCGGCACCGGCAGACCCGGCTCCATGCCCTGAGTCTGCGCGTTAAACGCCTTGCAGAACTCCATGATGTTCAGGCCGCGCTGGCCGAGCGCCGGACCGACCGGCGGCGACGGATTGGCTTTACCTGCAGGAATCTGCAGTTTGATAAAGCCGATGATTTTCTTTGCCATGTTGAAAACCTCTGCTGAACGCGTAAGCGTTCGGTGAGTGATAGCGCGCGTTCGCCTGACGACTACTGACGCTCCTCAACGGCCATTACGCGGGCCGTAAGCGCGAATCGCGCGAGACCGATGACCCCGCGCGATGTGTTCTTAAACCTTTTCGACCTGGCCGAACTCAAGTTCAACCGGCGTCGACCGCCCGAAGATCGTGACTGAAACGCGGACCCGGGACTTTTCGTAATTCACTTCCTCGACGTTGCCGTTGAAATCGGTGAACGGACCTTCCTTCACCCGCACCATCTCGCCGACTTCGAACAGTGTCTTCGGCCGCGGCTTCTCGACACCTTCCTGCATCTGCGACATGATCTTTTCGACTTCGCGCGGGGAGATCGGGCTCGGCCGATTGCGTGCGCCGCCAACGAAACCCGTTACCTTCGCCGTGTTTTTCACGAGGTGCCAGGTTTCATCCGTCATTTCCATCTCGACCAGGACGTAGCCCGGGAAGAAACGACGCTCCGTGACCGATTTGTGGCCACCTTTGACTTCCACAACCTCTTCGGTCGGAACGAGAATTTGACCAAACTGGTCCTGCATTCCCGCTCGCTCGATGCGCTCCTGAAGCGCACGTTGCACGCTCTTCTCCATGCCGGAGTAGGCGTGCACCACATACCAACGCTTTCCACTCGGAGATGTCGGAGTATCGCTCATATCATTTCCAACCCAGAATCGCCGAGAAAATTACCCATTCGATTGACTTGTCGCTAAGCCAAAGGAAGATGGCCATGATGAGGACGAATGCGAAGACCACCAGCGTGGTCTGCGTCGCCTCTTTTCGCGTAGGCCAGACGACCTTTCGCACTTCTTTGTACGAATCTTTCGCGAAGGCGATGAAGCCCTTCCCGGGCGCAGAAAGAAGGCCGACAGCGACACCAGCAACCAAACCGACAGCAAGCGCCGCACCGCGGACATACCACTCTTGGCCGCTGAGCAAGAAGAAACCCACGAACCCGGCCAAGACCAACAATACCCCAGCCACCAACATCAACTTATCGCTGGAAGTATTTACAGTTTCGACTGAAGGATTCGCCATAACACCTTAAGCAGCGCCACTTGGCGCGAGAATGTGGCAGGGGCAGAGGGAATCGAACCCCCAACCTTCGGTTTTGGAGACCGACGCTCTGCCAGTTGAGCTATACCCCTAAACCATTTGGGGCCGACGGTTTCGCCGACCCCGAAAACTACAGACTACCGAGAGATCTCTGGCTCTTACTCGATAATCTTCGCAACGACACCTGCGCCGACGGTACGGCCGCCTTCGCGGATCGCGAAGCGCAGACCTTCTTCCATGGCGATCGGGGCGATCAGCTTGACCGTGATCGACACGTTGTCGCCCGGCATCACCATTTCCTTGTCCTTCGGCAGCTCGATCGAGCCCGTCACGTCCGTCGTACGGAAGTAGAACTGCGGACGGTAGTTGTTGAAGAACGGCGTGTGACGGCCGCCTTCGTCCTTGCTCAGCACGTACACTTCAGCGGTGAAGTGCGTGTGCGGCGTGATCGAACCCGGCTTGGCCAGCACTTGGCCGCGCTCGACGTCTTCGCGCTTCGTGCCGCGCAGCAGGATACCAACGTTGTCGCCCGCCTGACCCTGGTCGAGCAGCTTGCGGAACATTTCCACGCCCGTGCAAGTGGTCTTCACCGTCGGCTTGATACCGACGATTTCGATTTCCTCGCCAACCTTGATCACGCCGCGCTCGACGCGACCCGTCACCACCGTGCCGCGACCCGAGATCGAGAACACGTCTTCCACCGGCATCAGGAAGGCGCCATCGACTGCGCGCTCCGGCGTCGGGATGTACGTATCCAGCGCGTCGGCCAGGTTCATGATCGCCACTTCGCCGAGTTCGCCCTTGTCGCCTTCCAGCGCGAGCTTGGCCGAACCCTTGATGATCGGCGTGTCGTCGCCCGGGAAGTCGTACTTCGACAGGAGTTCGCGCACTTCCATTTCGACGAGCTCGAGCAGTTCGGCGTCGTCCACCATGTCGCACTTGTTCAGGAACACGATGATGTACGGCACGCCGACCTGACGGGCCAGCAGGATGTGCTCACGCGTTTGCGGCATCGGGCCGTCAGCGGCCGAGCACACCAGGATTGCGCCGTCCATCTGCGCGGCGCCCGTGATCATGTTCTTCACGTAGTCGGCGTGGCCCGGGCAATCGACGTGTGCGTAGTGGCGGTTAGCCGTTTCGTACTCGACGTGCGCGGTGTTGATGGTGATGCCGCGCGCCTTTTCTTCCGGCGCCGCGTCGATCTGGTCGTACGCCTTGGCTTCGCCGCCGAATTTCTGCGTGAGCACCGTCGTGATCGCTGCCGTCAGCGTGGTCTTGCCGTGGTCAACGTGACCGATCGTGCCCACGTTCACGTGCGGCTTGGTCCGCTCGAATTTACCTTT
>NZ_JALQDQ010000021.1:0-597 GCF_023631105.1 Caballeronia sp. AZ10_KS36
AGCGTGGTCTTGCCGTGGTCAACGTGACCGATCGTGCCCACGTTCACGTGCGGCTTGGTCCGCTCGAATTTACCTTTGGCCATTTTCGACTCCTAACAGGATTTTCGCACCTTGCGCCGCGCGCAACTTACTAGACTGATACAGCTGGTGCCCATGGGCAGGATCGAACTGCCGACCTCTCCCTTACCAAGGGAGTGCTCTACCACTGAGCCACATGGGCACTACAAAACCGACACTGGAGCGGGTGAAGGGAATCGAACCCTCGTCATAAGCTTGGAAGGCTTCTGCTCTACCATTGAGCTACACCCGCGAGGGTTAGATTCCCTTACCGCTTGAATTCTGGTGGAGGAGGTTGGATTCGAACCAACGTAGGCGTAAGCCAACAGATTTACAGTCTGCCCCCTTTAGCCACTCGGGCACCCCTCCGCAGAGAACTATCGATTATGGGGTAACAACACGCGGTTGTCAAGTGCTTCTTGCGAAGCGAATCGATGAGGCTCTCACTTATAGTTGTCGCCCCAACGCAAAAACCCCACCTTTTCGGGGTGGGGTTTTTGTTTGAGCAAGGGGGAGCCTGACGATTACCTACTTTCACAC
>NZ_JALQDQ010000022.1:0-60345 GCF_023631105.1 Caballeronia sp. AZ10_KS36
ATCAAGATTTCGCAGTGACGGCGGCGGGAAACGTCAGCTTTGCGGCGGCGCGCTCATTCTTCGCGAGTGTCATGAATAGCTTCGCGCTATTCGTGCAGCAGGCCGGAATCAAGCTCGTCGCGGCGGCGGGAAAAATCCGTATCGAGGCACAGACGGACGGCGCTCAGATCATCGCGAAGCAGAACGCAGAGATCATTAGTTCCGATGGCTGGATCAATCTAACCGCCGCCAAGGGTGTTCGTATCAACGGCGGCGGCAGTGTCATCGAAATTAGTCCGCAAGGGTTGATCGGGTACACGAACGGCGCGTTCCTCGTCCATGCTGCCAGCCATGCGACGGACGACCCGAAAGCCGATCCGCTGACGAGCGCAATAGCGGCCGTCGCTCCGCGCATCTGCCTTGAATGCCTGATTCATGCCGTCGAGAACGGCGCTTCCTCCTTGGTGCGCTCATGATCCCGCAAGCGGTGCAGATACACATTGGAGAGCTTCGCGAGCGTCATCCGGACGCCCGTTTATTTGCGCTCGTTGACGGCATCCAATACGAGCGGCAGACCGGCAAACGCTTTGACCGGACGAGCGCGGGAGTGATCGCACTCTTCGACGGAACCGAGGACGAGCCGTTAGCGCACGCGGGGCCGTGGCTCGTCGAAATGCTCACCGACGAACACGCGGCCATAACCGCACAACTCGAAGCGGCGCGGCCGTCCGTGGTGTGGGTTGTCTCGACCGATGACGCGCCGACGCTCGCGGACAAGCTGCGGCAACGCTTGAACGCCACGCAGCCGGACGGCACCGAACTGCTTATGCGGTTTTGGGACCCGCGGGCGTTGCATGCGTTGATTAAGTCAATGAGTGAGGCAACGCGCACGCGTTACTTCGGCGCGGCGCTCGCGTGGCTTTACTTGTTCGATGGTGAACGTTTTTACTTGACACTGAATGCTTAATTTCTCACAAGAAGAATGGACGGCGCTATGCGCCGCCGACGAACGCAATTTCGTGTTGGCTGTGAAAGAGGACATTGTCAAAGACCGCCCCGCACTCGCCGAGGATGCGACGCTCTCCGACCGCTTGAATGCCGCTTACGAAGACGCAAAGCGAATTGGCTTCACGGACGATAAGTACCTTGTTGCTTTCTTGTATCTGGAGAGCGTCGAACCGAATTTTTATAAAAAGCCTGCCGTCTCCGCTTGGCTCAATAAAAAAGGGTTACCGCCTGAACAGCGGTTCGACATGATGATGGACGTTGCGCGCACAAATCTTCGCGAAGAAAAGGAGTTGCATTAATGAGTGCATTAGCCGTTCCATTGCTTAGATTAGCGGCTCAAGCGGTCTATGCCGGCTTGCGGAGTCTAGCGTCGTCTGCCGCGACATCCGCCGCTGGTGGCATAGCGACAGGCGCCATATTGTCTCTGCCGGGGGACACGTCTCAAGACAAGGAAAAAGCGCAGACCGACACGCAGGTCAAAACGCGGGCGCGGACTCGCGACTGCAAGTGCCCCCCCGAGAAGGGGCTAATGGCTCCCGTCAATCACTCAATGTCCGAACTCTCCGCGCAGTACCAGCAATACGTAACGGGTTTCCCACGAGGCATGGAATGGAAATTTTGTGACATAGACTTCGATGGTTTTCAATCGACGCAATGTCTGTTGCAAGAGGCAAAAGCCAACTATGACTTCTTTTTCGATAAGAAGGGCAACCCGAACTTCTTCTTCTTCCACGCAAAAAGCAAAAACAACCCCGACAAAGTTACAGACACGTCTGCATATGAGAGCACGATGAAGCAGGTTAATGCCCAGCATAGAGTCGTTGTAAAGAATGAACCGGCTCGGTTGTGTTGGTACTTCATGCAGAAGAAGTTCTATGCATGGGCGACAACGACGTTTGCCGCAGAAGGCCTTGTTGCTACAACCGAATTCAAACCAATGAATGTTGCAGGTGACACAGAATGAGTGGAAATGAAGAAAATCTTCTAAGTGTGGAACTTGGATTGAGGTTCAAACTTGATGCTGACGTTTTACCTTCCGCCGCCAAGCAGTGCGAAGACTTGTGGAAATTTGCTAGGGTACTTGAGACCCACAGCTTCAGTTTGGACCAATGGCTGCTCGATGGCGAAGCTAATCGACCAGCATTCACTGACTCGGGCCCATCGGAGGATTTCATCGACCCGTCATCTCTTGCTGACGAAGAAGACAGATATAAGAGCGTGTGGAACGGACGCGAAGGACAAGGCGGAGCCGGGTTCCGCTCGTGGTATTACCTATGGAAGCGATCATCATTCGATTTCAGAGCGGATGGCAACGATGTCATGAAGTACTACCATGTTGTAGCGGATATTATTGAGAAGGCGTTAAAAATATGGCCGGGCATTTTGGTCGAGGTTGGCTCATATTCATACTCTGCTAGTCATAAGGTGTTCAAAGACCGTCCCGGCGTCGGCTGGATGCTCTACTTGCCGCGCCGGATCGAGTTCGAGCAGGTTCCCGAGGCTCGCCTTATTCGTCACGTCAAAGACCTAAACGGCACGGAGGGGACCATTATCATCAGCGAGATTGACGGCCCGTTCGACGTGGACAATCCCGAGCATGTGAAGGTCGCTAATGCGATAGAGATACGGCTCGCGGATCAGGACCTGTTGCCGCGCTATGTTGATTTATGAATCGATTTCAACGTCTTAAGAAAAGAGGAGCCTATGAGCGACATAAGCATTTCCATCGTCCCGAGACAATCTACTTATCCTGAGCCGGAGAAAAAAGCGAAAGAGATTCTCGCGTGGCTGGTGGGTCGAGATATCGTGGTGGCCGAGGCTTCAGATTGCGTGCTCGGCGCAGACTTCGGTTATCGCTTCTCGAATGGCGCAAAATCCGTTGTGAAAGCGGATGGAGATTTCAGCCTTACGCTCGTGACGAACGGGTTGGAGATCATCACTGAGCGAACTGTCTTCTGCGGATACGAAAACGGTCTTGAGGATATTGTCTGTCCGAATTGTAAGGAGGATATTGCCCAAGAGGATTGGGATATGTTCAACGACTGGGCACAAGGGGATACTGACAACCTAACGTGCCCCCGATGTAAGCATGCGAGCGAGATTCACAACTACAAGATGTCTTGGCCGTGGGGGTTCAGTAACCTAGGCTTCACTTTCTATAACTGCCCTAATCTCACTGACGAATTCATAGAGGAGTTTAGGAAGAGGCTCGGCTGTGACGTGGATGTTGTCCACGCACATATATGAGCCGTTAGCCGGACGACGCTAGCGCCGTCCCCGCCTCTTTGCTGTCTTTTTCTCATGCCGTCGAGACGATCATCGGTGCAATCGGAAACAAAACTCGCAGCAACGCCGGAACGGGTTGCTGCGCTCCTAGCCCTGACGAGGCCCGGTAAGCCATTCACGATGTCGGTACTCGTCGAGGCTTTTCAAACGTCCACGTCCGTCGTTCGGCTCTTGTTGAAGCGCGCCATAAAGGACGGCCTCGTCGCGACGCATGAAACGAAGGGCCGCCGCTTATACACCCGTACAGACGCTGCGGACATTGTTAGCCGTCTTGTGCTTCGTCAACCAGAGCGGTTCGACGATAGCAACGATATGGTCGGTGTCCACGTTCCCAACAACGAGCGCGCCGATGACCGGCTCGGCGTAGTCGCGCATGGTCTGAGTCCAATCTTTCGCCGTGCGCGCGCCACGCCAGCCGGGAGCGTGGGCTTCAAAGTACTGCGCCGCCGCTTCCTTAAACGTCAGACGCAACGAAAGGTGCGTTTTAGTCGCTACGCGCGCCTTTCGGCGTGCGTCCGCTGGATCGACGCCAGCGAAACGAAGGCGGTTCTGTTCGAATGCAGCTTTGCGGGCCTCGGCCAGCGAAACGAGCGGGTAGGGGCCGAGACGTAGCTCGGGGCTACGTTTGCCGGCCTTCTAGCGGTAAATCCAACTCTTATGGCCCGAGTATTGGCGAACGGGTAAAGATGCCGCCATCGGCGTAATAGCCGGGAACGTTGAGCGTCTTAACCGATTGAACAGTGAGGCGGGCGACCGCGCGCATTTCAGAGGTGTTTCGGGTTGTTGTTGGGCGAACTATAAGACCAACATCCCCCCTCAAACCCCCTGTTCTGTCACAGTGGCGTTTTTTGTCACGCTTTGCCGGTCACAGGTCCGCCCTAAGTCGATGACTTGAAAAGGAAAAACCGGGAGAATATGTTTGATTCATGACAGCGGTTCCTCGCGCGTTTCAAGCGCGTTTCACGCGCATTCCAGGCCGCTAGCGCAGCACGACAGTCCTCTCGCCGTTGATAAACACGCGCCGCTCGACGAACGCCTTCACGGCACGCGCAAGCGTGATGCATTCCACATCGCGCCCGGTCGCGAGCAGACGCTCCGGGCTATACGCGTGATCGACGCGCTCCACTTCCTGCTCGATGATCGGGCCTTCGTCGAGATCGTCGGTGACGAAGTGGGCGGTCGCGCCGATGAGTTTCACGCCGCGCGCATGCGCTTGATGATACGGCTTCGCGCCCTTGAAGCCGGGCAGAAACGAGTGATGAATGTTGATCGCGCGGCCCGCGAGCTTGCGGCTGGTATCGGCCGAAAGGATTTGCATGTAGCGCGCGAGAATCAGCAATTCGGCGCCCGATGTGTCGAAGAGATCGAGCACGCGCGCTTCCTGCTGCGGCTTGGTGTCGGCCGTGATCGGCAGATGATGGAACGCCAGGCCGTGCTGCGCGGCGAGCGGCGCGAGATCGGTATGGTTCGATGCGATGCCCACGATATCCATCTTGAGTTCGCCCATGCGCCAGCGGAACAGCAGGTCCGCGAGGCAGTGTTCGAGCTTCGACACCATGATGAGCACCTTGGGCCGCACGGCGAGATCGTGCATGGCCCACGTCATCGAAAAACGCGTGGCGATGGGCGCGAATTCGCGCTGCAGCATCGCGAGGTCCAGCGTGTCGTCGCGGCGCGCGGCATGAAAGACACAGCGCACGAAGAAGCGTTCGCTCAGGTCGTCGTCGAAGACGCTGAGTTCGTCGATATAGCCGTGGTGGTGCTCCAGAAAGCCGACGATCGCGGCTACCTGACCCGCCGCGCTCGGGCACGCGACGGTGAGCACCAGTTGATTGAGGCGAGGTTGCGCTGACATGCGTGCTCCACGTTCGTGAGAAGGCGTCGCCCGCAATCGGGCGAGCGTCTCGCTAGTAGAGCAAACGGAGTGGCGCGCGCGATAGAAGCGTTACGCCGTCGCGCTGGTATGAAAGCGTCAGCCCGCTTGCAGGCTCACGCGTTCTTGCGCGCACATCATCATCGCGCGCAGCGGCGATGCAATGGCGACGAAGTGAACCATCAAGCTCGACGGCTGCTGGAAGTACCACGGCGTGTTCAGACTCACGCAGTCATGGCCGCTCTTGAGCGTCCAGCCGAGCCGCTCGCGCAGCAGATTCGCGATGATCGTCTGATCGCCGCCGTTCGCGTACGTGCTCGACTTATCGGGCGCGGCGCTCACGTGCCGATAGATTTCATCGACGAAAGCCGCGTTCTCCGCCGTGCGCCTGAAGCCGAGCACGCCCGCGTTGATGACCCACGGACCGATGTCGTGCGCGGCGAGGATGTCGCGATCCGCGAGCAGCGGTTCCAGCGGCTTCTTCTGGTTGACGAAGAGAATGTCGGCGTCGATCCAGATCATCCATTCGTGATGCGGCAAGTGCTTGCGCAGGAACCACGGCTTGAGCCAGGTGCCGGTGCTGCCGGGGTCGGCGTCGGCGGGCGTGTCGCGGTAGACGTAGAGCGTGTAGCCGTGGCGCTCGCAATAGCGCCGCATGTTCTGCTCCGCGACCGCGCCGTAGTTGCGCACGTTCGCCGTGTAATACGTCACAAGCGCAATGGGCCGGCCAGGATTGAAGACGCTGAAGGGCTCGGCGGGCGCGTACGCCGCATGCCGGGAGAAGTCGAGAAGCCGCACGCCTTTCTGCTGACAATCGTTGATGTGCTCGGCGAGCGCGTTGCGAAACGACGCATGGATGAACCCGTACATCTCTTGTTCGGACATGACGATGGTCCACAGATTGGCGCGGCTCGCCCAGACCGGTTCGAAGCGCGGATTGCAGAACATGGCGCACATGATGCCGCCGCGCTCGCCGTGCGGCTCGATATAGTCGAGCGGAGAGAGAAGCTGGATTTCGTCGTCGGTCGCGCCGCAGATCTTGCACTGCTCGATGCAGTGAACGATGAAATCGCGGATAGGCTGCGTATTGCGCCAGACGTGCAGCGCAGTTTGCTCCTTGCCGGTGTTGCCGCCGAGCGCGGGCAGAAGATGCTGACGGCCATCGGCCATGGGTTCCACCGGATGCATGTTCAACACGAGGCAGTCTTCGCTGAAGCAGACGAGCAGCGCATGCTCGGGCATCTGCCGTAGGTGATGCAGCACCGTTTCGTACTTCAGCAAAAGGCGTTGCGCTCTGGATTCGATGCCGACCAGCGAGATGGTTTCGTGCTCGTAGCCCAGTTGCGCGCAATAGTGCTTGTGATTGACGAGAACTGCGGGTGCGTCGACTCGGAGAAAGCTCAGGCAGCGGGTAGTCATAGGTCGTACTGGAAACAATGCGGACGTTGCGTGATTGCGATTTTTTACAGTTTTCGGAGTATGCGCAGCCCACGCGCCGAGTGGTATCGGGCATGTCTGAAATCGAAGAAATTCGATGGACGCGCCGCGTAGGCGAGAAGGAAGGGTCCCGGTCGAGGCCTGTCGCGTGGACTGTCACGCGCCGCCGTCATCGACGGCTCACATATTCGACAACACCTGCGCGAGCGCCATTGCGACGGTTGCCAGATGCGGCTCGACGACGAGATCGTGATGCCGTCCTTCCACCTGCATGATGCGCAGGCCCTGCTTCGCGACGCGCTGCCACACCGGCAGCGGATCGCCGCGATCGTCCTGCATGATCGACGCGCGCACGTAGACGATCGGGCCGCCGACATAACGGCGCGGCTTGTAGGTCGTCATCGCGACGCGCATGGATTCGCGCACGAGCATCAGCGGCGGCGGCAGGCTGCGCGTTTCGGGGCCGGGCCGCTGCGCCGTCTTGCCGAGCCGCATGCGGACGTGGTCCGTCAGCGCGAGCGCCTTGCCGCGCACATAGCGCACGCGCGAGCGCGCATCGAGCGATCGGAACTCCCGCATGCGATACGCGAGCATGGCGACCTGATAGCGCGCCCACGCCGAAAGCGGCAGACAACGTTCGTGCACGTAGGTATCGAGCAGACAAAGCATTTCGATCTGCTCGCCCGCCTTCACGAGCTGCTGCGCGATCTCCAGCGCGACCAGTCCGCCGAACGAATAGCCGACGAGCGCATACGGACCGGTCGGCTGCACGCCGCGCATGCGCAGCACGTAGGCGCGCGCCATGTCCTCGACGCTGCGCTGCGGCGTTTCATCGCCATCCAGCCCTTGCGCCTGCAGCCCGTAAATGGGCCGCTCGCTTTGAAGCGTAGCCGCGAGCGTCAGGCACTCCATGACCGATCCCGTGATGCTATGCACCATGAAGAGCGGCCGGCCGCGGCCCGCGCGCATCTGCACGAGCGTCGAGTTGGCGGCGCTCGTGCCCTGGTCGGAAACGATTGCGCCGGCGAGCCGCGCAATCGTTGGCGCGACGATCAACGTGGCAATCGGCAGGGTGCGACCGGTCGTCCGCCGAATATCGGCGAGCATGCGCGCGGCCAGCAGCGAGTGTCCGCCGAGTTCGAAGAAGTTGTCTTCCCGGCCGATCGGCGCGAAGTTGAAGTACCGCTCCCACAGCGCGCACAGGTAGGCCTCGACACTCTCCGCCGATGCCCCCGGCGCGGGCAGTTCGCCCGTCTGCCGCGCGAGCAGCGGGTGCTCGCGGATGCCATCGAGACAGCCGGGATTTGCAAGCGACGACACGTTGCGCGCGGGCAGCCCGTTGACGGCATCGCGGGCGGCGGCCTCCGACGGCTTGCCGTTGTGTGTGACCGGCAGGCCGTCGACCTGCACGATCACGTCGGGCACGAGCGCGGCGGAGCCTTGCCGCATGATCTCGCGTCGCATGCGCACGGCGAGCGTCGCATTCAGTAGCGCGCCGGGCCGCAGCACGAGCAGCAGCACGATCCGCTGGCCGCTCTCGCCCGCGCGCGCGCCCGTTTGCGCCACGGCCATCGCCTGACAGACTTCGGGAATGTCGCTGAGGATGCGATAGATCTCGCCGGGACTCACGTTAATGCCGCGAACGTTGAGCACGCCGTCGCTGCGGCCATGCAGACGCGCGGAGCCTTCGGGCGAGAATTCGATTACATCGCCGTGCGTCCAGACGCCTTCATTCTGCGAAAAATATGCGCTGTGAAAGCGCAAGCCCTCGTCGTCGCCGAAGAAGCCGAGCGGCCGCGACGGAAACGGATTCGTGCAGACGAGCTCCCCCGGCAGCAGCGTGGGCGCGCCATGATCGAACGCCTGCACGTCGAGGCCGAGACTCTTGCACTGAGCCTCGCCCGCGAACACGGGCAGATTCGGATTACCCAGCACGAAGCAGCCGAGGATATCGGTGCCGCCCGAGATCGACTGAAGCTGCAACGGCTTCACATGCCGATGAGCCCAGTGGAACTGCGAATCGAAGAGCACGGCGCCGGTCGACATCATCGCGCGCAGCGCAGACAGGTCGAACTGCGCGGCCGGTTCGAGCCCCGCGTCCTCGCTCATCTTCAGATAAGCGGGACTGGTGCCGAACACCGTGACGTGCTCGTTCGCCACGATGCGCCAGAGCGTATCCACCGCCGCGACGGGCCCGTCGTACGTCACGATCTGCACGCCTGATGCGAGCGCCGACAACTGCCAGTTCCACATCATCCACGAGCAGCTCGTGAAGAAGAAGAGCTTGTCGCCGGGGCCGAGGTCGCTATGCAGGCGGTGCTCCTTCACGTGCTCGATGAGCGTCCCGCCCGCGCCGTGCACGATGCATTTCGGCTTGCCGGTGGTGCCTGACGAAAACATGATGAAGAGTGGATGCGCGAACGCGAACCGCTGCCACGCGAATTGCGCGGCGTCGCCTTGCAGGATCAGCTCGCGCAAGGCGTGCTGACGCGTGCCGATGCCGGTCGGCAGCGGCGTGTCGTCGAGACACACGATATCCGTGAGCGACGGCAGTTCGGCCGCGACCGCCGCGACATGCGCGCTGAGCGAGCCGGCCGTATCGAACGAACGCGGCATGGTATGCGCGATCAACATGCGCGGCGCGAGCGGCGCGAAGCGGTCGACGATGGATTGCACGCCATTCTCGGGCGCGGCCGTGGAGAGCGTCGCGCCGAGCGCGGTGACGGCGAGCGCGGCGGTGATCGCGTCGGCGTCGTTGCGCATGATCGCGACGACGCGGTCGCCCGGTCCGAGCCCCAGTTCGCGCAGGGCCTGCGCGAGCCGCATGACGCGTTCGCGCAGTTCGCCGCGCGTATAGGCGACGCGGCCGCCATCGGCATAACAGGAAGCGAGCGCGGGGGCGTCGTCGGGCGCAATGCCCGGGTTCAGCAGATTCTCGGCATAGTTCAACTGCACATGCGGGAAGAAGCGCGCGGTCTCACAGCGATCGCCGATGCAAACGGCTTCCGCGTCGCCCGACCATTCCAGCCCTTGCGCGGATTGCAGGAAGTATTGCCAGAAGCGGCGGAATTCGCGGGCGCTGTAGGCGTGCAAGGACGGGTAATCGGCGAAATGCTTGCCTGTCAGTGCTTCGAAGCCTTCGGTGAAGCGGGTCATGCTGGAGCGCGCGATACGCTCCGCGTCCGGCTGAAACAGGGATGGGCGCGAGCCCACACGCGCACGCTCGCGCATAGCGTTGTGACGTTGCATGTTGCGACGGACCTGTAATCTGCGCTGCGTGATTGAATGCTTATTTGTTCAGCGGCCGGCTCCGAAAATCTCTCAGTTTCCGGTACAGCGCCTTGCCGCCGGTCAGGGGTGTGAAGCCAGAGTACCGCGAGCGAAATCGCCGCAATGTGCGACCACGCACAAACGGGCATCCGTGTTTTTCCGTTTATCGAGCGGTCCGTGCGGAATGCTTTCTCGTCGCGACGTTGGCCCGGGCAGGATGAGAAACATTTCGGATTTCAAAATGCTTGCCACGGTGCGCGCTAATCATTGCCATGTGGCAGCGTGGTGAATTCGCGCACCGGGTTGGGCGCTGGGTATCGTTGCGCGGGGCAAGAAGCGCATGCAATGCCCTGAAAGCCGCTTCTCGCGACGGCGGCAACGTCGCCATTCCGCGGCCGCGAACTACTCGGGCATGGCGTTCGCGGCGGGCAATGCCGCGAGCGCGGAGCGCCATGCGCGTGGCAAGAAGCGCACGCAAGCACGTTGCGGGCGCGGCCGCCGAAAGCCGCGTCTTGCGACGGCGGCATCGTCGCCATCCGGCGGCCGCGAACGACTCGGGCACGCAGACCGGCGACATCGGAATGGCGTTCGCGCGGGCAATACCGCAAGCGCAGAGCGTCATGCGCATTGCAAGGCGCGCATCCAAGCGCGTTCCGGTGCGGCCCACGAAGAACCGCCGCTTCTCGCGACGGCGGCATCGTCGCCATTCCGCCGCCGCGAACAGCGCGTGTTATGCGGCCCGAGTAACCGGCTTGCCGTCGCGCGCGGCATCGACCGTCGCGGCGCCCGCGTGTCCCGACCGAGCGCGCCACGTTCTGAGCAGCAACGCGTTGGTCACGACGCTCACGCTCGAGAACGCCATCGCCGCGCCGGCGTACATCGGATCGAGCATGCCGAGCGCCGCGAGCGGAATGCCGATCAGGTTATAGACGAACGCCCAGAACAGGTTCTGCCGGATCTTGCGATACGTGCGCCGCGAAATGTCGATGGCATCGGCGACGAGCGCGGGATCGCCGCGCATGAGCGTGATGCCCGCCGCTTCGATCGCGACGTCCGTGCCGCTCGCCATCGCAATGCCGATGTCGGCGGCGGCGAGCGCGGGCGCGTCGTTGATGCCGTCGCCCGCCATCGCCACGACGCCTTTCGCCGACGCCTTCAGTCGCGCGACGACCTGCGCCTTGTCGCCGGGCAGCGTCTGCGCGAACACCCGCTCCTGCGCGATGCCGAGCGCCCGCGCAACGGCATGCGCGCTGCCCGCGTTGTCGCCGGTCACGAGCGCGGCTTTCACGCCCATCTGCGAGAGGCGTTCGATGGCGGCGCGCGCGGTAGGCTTCACCGTGTCGCCGAACGCGAGCAGCGCGAGCACCGCGCCGCGCTCCGGCTCGAACAGCCACGAGACGGTGTTGCCCTGCGCTTCGAGTTGGCGTGCACGCTCGGCGAGCGCGTCGGGCACCGCGGCGTTCGATTCTTTCAGCCAGCGTCCGCTGCCGATCGCAACGCGTCGCGGCGCGGCAGCGTTCCCGGCCATGGCGACGTCCGCTTCCACGCCGCGCCCCGCAACTGCGCGGACCGCGCGTGCCTCAAAGCGCCGGGCGTGGTCGGTAGCGCCGGCGGCAGCGGCCACTGCTTTCGCCAGCGGATGCTCGCTCATGCGCTGCACGGCCGCCGCGAGCGCGAGCGCCTCGTCGCGATGCTGCCCCGGCGCGGCGTCGAATGCGACGAGCGCCGGCCGCCCGACGGTGAGCGTGCCGGTCTTGTCGAACGCGACGATTTCGATGGCATGCGCGCGCTCCAGCGCCTCGGCGTCCTTGATGAGAATGCCCTGACGCGCCGCGACGCCGGTGCCGGCCATGATCGCGGTCGGCGTCGCGAGGCCGAGCGCGCACGGGCAGGCAATCACCAGCACCGCGACCGCATTGAGCAACGCTGTCTCGCCGCTCGCGCCGTGCAGCAGCCAGCCGGCGAGCGTGACGAGCGCGATGCCGAGAATCGCCGGCACGAACACGGCCGACACGCGATCGACGAGCCGCTGGATCGGCGCCTTCTCCGCCTGCGCCGACTCGACGAGCCGGATGATGCGCGCGAGCGTCGTCTCCGCGCCGACGGCGGTGGTTTCGATGGCGATGACGCCTTCGCCGTTGATCGAGCCGCCTGTCGCGCGCGCGCCCGGTTCCTTGGCGACCGGCAGGCTTTCGCCGGTGATCAGCGATTCGTCGATATGCGTGCGGCCCTCGCGTACGATGCCGTCCACCGGCACGCGCTCGCCCGGCCGCACGATGGCGATATCGCCGATCCGCACATCCGCGAGCGCGACTTCGCGTTCGCGCGCGGGATCGGCGGCATCGCGGATGCGCGCCTTGTCCGGGCGAAGCGCGTTGAGCGCGCGGATCGCGTCGGTCGTCTGGCGCTTCGCGCGGGCCTCCAGCCACTTGCCGAAGCGCACCAGCGTGATGACCACCGCCGACGCCTCGAAGTACAGATGCGCGTGGCCGTGCGCGAACATCTGATAGACGGACACGCCCCATGCCGCCGACGTCCCGAGCGCGACGAGCAGATCCATGTTTCCCGAGAGCGCCCGCGCGGCGCGATAGCCGCCGACATAGAAACGCCATCCGAAGCCGAACTGCACGACGCTCGCAAGCGCCAGTTGCAGCCACGGCGAGAGGTCGAAGCCGAGCATCGGCGAAAGCATCGGCGCAAGAAGCGGCAGGGAGAGCACCGCGCTGCCGATGACCGCCGCGAGTTCCCGATCCCGCGCGGGTCCGGCGTCGGCGGCGGGCGGCGCGTCAGGCACGATGCGCGTGGCTTCGTAGCCGGCTTTCGTGATGGCGGCGAGCAGTTGGTCGTCGGTGACGGCGTCGCTTGCGTGAACGGTGGCGCGCTCGGTCGCGAGATTGACGGCGACGGCATCCACGCCCGGCACGCGCTTGAGCATCTTTTCGACGCGCGCGACGCAGGACGCGCACGTCATCCCGCCGACGGCGAATTCGGCGGTCCTTCCCGATCGAGTTGAAGCCGATGACATGGTGAAACGCTCCGGGTCTGGCTGAACGGGCGCAATTGCCGTTCTCATGGCTCCAGTATCGACCTTCCCATGACTGGAAGGTCAAGCGCGCTTCTCAGCCGCGCGGCGGATCGTTCAGGGTGGCGGACATGGCGTCGGCGAGCGCGTGCGCCGCGTCGCCGCCGCGCTGACGCAGACCGGCGACCGCGCCCAGGCGGTCGGCGTCGGCCTTGTTTTGCGAGAGCTTCGCCTTGCCGACGAGCCGCGTCACCTCGATCTCGATGCCGACGATCGCGCTCAGCAACTCGTCGATGTAATCGCGCGGCGCGTCGCCCATCTTCCACGGCGCGGGCTCGGCCGCTTCCATCTTGCGCGTGAGCCGAGCGACGACGCCGCGCACGTAGGTTTCGTCGTCGCGCACGGTGATGCGGCCGTGCGCGTGCACGACGAAATAATTCCAGGTCGGCACCTGACGATGCGTTTCCTGCTTGCTCGGATAGAAATTCGGCGAGATATACCCGGCTTCGCCCTGAAAGATCACGAGCACCTTCTCGCCCGGCGCGACTTCTTTCCAGACCGGATTGGCCCGCGCCACATGCGCGCGCAGGAGGCCGTGCTCGCCCGCACTCGCATCGAATTCGAACGGAACGTGGTTTGCGTCCAGCCCGTTCGGGCCGTGCGTGACGAGCGCGCCGAACGGGTTCGCGGCGATCAGCGCGTGAAGCACGTCGGCGCGGTTTTCTTCGAAATGGGCGGGCAGATACATCGGGCGGCTCTGTGACGGTGGAATGGAGAACAGCAAGAATCCCGATGTTACGCGATGCCGGCGCATGCGGTTTGCTTCCGTCATCAGCGCCTGATGACGGTTTTGGCAGCGGCTCCTTGCCTATCATCAGCGGATACGTTAAAACCCGAATTTCGAGATAGTTTCCGCGCCCGTAACAAAGGCGCAAACGTTAAGGCGGCAGCATCGGTTTGCGCGCCGGAAGTTGCGCCAACCATGCGAAACAAGAACCGGACTCCCATTCGAATGAACCTACCACGACGCTGGACCTTCCCGCTCAACGCCGCTTTCTGTCTAGGCGCATGCATCGCCGGAACGAGCCTCCTGTCCGGCTGCGCGGCGAACAAGCCGCCCGAAGCCAAAGCCAGCACCGGCTGGGTGAAGGACCAGGTGGCGGATGCCTACACGTTCGGCTTTCCGCTCGTTGCCTCGGACATCGCCCGCGAGCGCGCGAGCGGCAACGCGGCGCAGTCGGGACGCGCGCCGCTCAACACCTTCCGGCACGCGAGCGCGCTGCCGCCCGTGGGCGCGGCGGGCTGGCCGAGCGTCGATACGCTCGACTCGACCGCATGGCTGGATGTGTCGGCCGATCCGGTGATCGTCTCGCTGCCGGCCGCGCCGCGCGGGCGGTATCTGGACGCGCGCGCCTTCGACGCGTGGACCAATGCGCTCTATTCGAGCGCCGACACGACGCCGTATCCGAAGACGCAGTCGATCGCGTTCGTGCCGGCGGGCTTCAGCGGCACGCTGCCCGCGGATGCGACGCGCGTCGAATGCCGCACGCGCTACGTTTGGCTCTCCGTGCGCGTGCGCGTGAACGGCCCGCGCGACGTGCGCGAGGCGCGCAAGCTGCAAACCGCGATGCGCATCGAGCCGCTCACGCCCGCGAAAGGCTCCGTCGCCGATACGACGCCCGCCGTCGCCGGCGCGTGGCCCGGCGGCAGCAGCGGCCAGCAGCCGTCGGTGCCGCCGCTGCCCGCCGCGCTGGCGACGGCATCGCCCGGTGCGCAAGCCGAATCGCTCGACGCGAGCGCCTTTTTCGCGCGTCTTGCCCGCTCGCTCGACGACAACCCGCCCGCCACCGCCGACACGCCCGCGATGAACCGTCTCGCCGCAATCGGCGTGAAGCCCGGCGAGCCGGTGCACTTCAAGGCGACGGACGCGCCGGTGCTCGACGCGGGCATCGCCGAGGCGCGCGAGCGGCTCTCGACCGTGCCGCCCAACGCCATTACGAAGAACGGCTGGACGTGGTTCGGCGACGGCGTCGGCAACTACGGCACCGACTACACGCTGCGCGCGTATCTTGCGCGGCGGCAGACGGCGACGAGCACGAAAGACGGCGAAACGAAGCCGGTCGCATCCGTCGACAGCGACGGCCACGCGCTGAACGGCGCGAACGACTACGTGCTGCACTTCGAGCCGAATCAGCTTCCGCCGGTGCGCGGCTTCTGGACGCTCACGGCGTACACGAAAGACGGCGCACTCGCCGATGCCAAAGTGCCGCGCCTGTCCATCTCCGACCGCGACCGCCTGAAGAAGAATCGCGACGGCTCCATCGACGTGATCGTGTCCTCCGAGTCGCCCCGCAAGGGGCGTGCGTCGAACTGGCTGCCCGCGCCCGCGGGCGAATTCCGGCTCGCCATGCGCCTCTATGCGCCGAAGCCGCAGGCGAGCGACGGCACGTGGGCGCCGCCGCCCGTGCAGCGGCAGTAGCGCGTTTTTTGCGCGGCGTCATCGAAGAGTTTTGACAACGTTGGCGCGGCGCATCGTCGTATACTCGGGCATCCTCCTTCCGAGACGGCGAGATCGCGCCGCGCCGATGCGCGCATCGCGTCGCCGCGCATCGCATGTCAAGCACCACGAAGTCAACGTTCACCACGGCCGGACAGACCTTGCGCGGCGTGGTCCACGCGCGCCGCACGCGGCGCATCGCGATCGGGTTCGTCGTCGCCCTGCTGGTGATCGGGCTGCTCGGGTTTTTCGTCGCGCCGCCGGTTATCCGGCACGTCGCCGAACAGCAGCTTTCGCAACAGCTCGACCGGCCGGTGAGCATCCGGCGCATCGCGCTCAATCCCTATACCCTCGATTTCGAAGCCGATGACGTGCATATCGGCGAATCCCGCGCTCAAGGCCCGGACGCGCCCAGCTTCGTGGATGTGTCGCGGCTCGTGGTGCGGACGTCGTGGACGTCGCTGTTCCGGCTCGCGCCGGTTATCGATGAACTGAAGATCGACTCGCCGCGCATCAACATCGTCCGGTACGACGCCGAGCATTTCAATTTCTCCGACCTGATCGCGAAGTTCTCGAAGCCTTCGTCGCCGCCCTCGGACAAGCCCGCGCGGTTTTCGGTGTCGAATATCCGGATCGAGAACGGGCGCATCGTTTTCGACGACAGGCTCACGAAAACAAAGCACACCATCGACCGCTTCGCGCTCGGCATTCCGTTCATCGCAACCTTGCCGTCCGCCACGGACATCTTCGTGACGCCGCTTTTGCAGGCGCGCATCGACGGTTCGCCGCTCGTGCTGAAGGGCCGCACTAAGCCGTTCGCGCAGTCGCGCGAATCGGAGATTGCGCTGACGCTCGACGGGCTCGACGTGCCGCAATTGGCGTCGTATGCCCCCGCCTCGCTGCCCGTCGCGGTGAAGAGCGGACGGCTTTCGACCGATCTCAATGTGCGTTTCGCGATTGCGGGCGACGTGCCGACCATCCGCATCGACGGCACCGCCGATCTCGCCGACGCCGCCGTGACCGATCGCGCGAACGCGCCGCTCATCGCCGCTCGCGCGCTGCACGTCAAGATCGCGGATATGCAGCCGCTGCGCAGCGTCTATCACTTCGACGAAATCACGCTATCCGGGCCGGATGCGCGTATCACGCGCGACGCCTCGGGCATGTACAACGTGACCAGGCTCGCGTCCCCTTCGAAGCCTGAAGCCGCGAAGCCTGCAGACAGCAAGTCACCGCCGCTCGACCTCGCGATCCGCCATCTCGCCATCGACGGCGGGCGCCTCGCGTACGCCGACGATCTGCTGAAGCAGCACGTCGAAGCCGCGCTGACGAACCTCGCCGTCACGCTCGACGGCTTCTCCACGCTCGGCAAGACGCCCGCGCGCTACACGCTCAAGACCGCGTCGGACAAGGGCGGCACGCTCGCCGCGTCGGGCAGCGTCGCGCTCGCCGCGCACACGGCGGACGCGAAGCTCGCGCTCGACGCGTTGGCGCTGCCGCCGCTGCAGCCGTACATCGCGAACATGGTGGCGGCGCGCGTCGTCGCGGGCACGGTGAGCGCGAATCTGCCGGTGTCGGTCGACTGGTCGAAGCCCGATGCCGGCGTGCAGGTCGGCGCGGGCGATGTCACGCTCGCCGGTCTCACGCTCGTGCCGTCGAATGCGGCGGGCGCAGCGCCGATCAGGCTCGGCTCGGCGGTCGCGAAGATCGGCAAGGTCGATGTAGCCGCGCGCACCGCCGCGCTCGACAGCGTGCGGGTAAGCGGCCTCGCGCTGGAGGCGACGCGCCGCAAGGACGGCAGCATCGATCTGGCGGCGCTTGGCGGACCGCACGAGGCCGCGCCCGAGCAAACGGCGACGCGCAAGGTGCAGAAGGCGCAAGAGGCCGGTCCGGCGTGGCGCTATCAGATCGGCCAGATCGGGCTGGACGGCGCATCGGCCGAGTTCACCGACGAAACGCCCGCGCGGCCGGTGAAGCTGCGCGTCGCGCCGCTGTCGGTGGATGTCAGGCAGTTCAGCGACGATATGAGCAAGCCGCTTCCCATCGACGGCAAGCTCACGCTCAACGGCCGCGGCGCGCTCGCCGTGAACGGCAATGTCACGCTCAGTCCGCTCAAGGTCGCGCTGCATGTGAAGGGCGATCAGGTGGATGTGTCCGCGTTCGAGCCGTATTTCGGCGACAAGCTCAACGTCGAAGTGGCGAGCGCCGCGCTCAACGCGAACGGCGACGTGGCGATGTCGGGCAGCGGCAAGACGCTCGCGGCGTCGTACAAGGGCGACGCGTCGCTCACCGACGTGCGCATGATCGACAAGGCCACGTCCGACCGCTTCGCCGGCTGGAAGCTGCTGGGACTCACGAATCTGAAGGCGAGCTACGGCGAGCGCGGCACGGACGTGGAGGCGGCGCGCGTGACGTTCGCCAATTTCTACGGCCGCGTGCTGCTGGATGCGCAGGGCAAGCTGAACCTGAAGAACGTCGTGGCGAGCGATCACGCAGCCGGGCAATCGGTGACGCAGCCGGCGGCGTCGGCGTCAGCGTCGGCGTCGGCGCCGGTTGCCGCGAGCGCGCCCGGCGACACGGCAAAATCCGGGCCGCCGCTGAATCTGCGCTTCGGCGAGCTCGTCTTGCAGAACGGCCGCGTCACGTACACCGACGACTTCATCAAGCCGAACTACACGGCGAATCTCGTGGCGATCAACGGGACGATCGGCGCGTTCGGCACGCATTCGACGACGCCCGCGCCCGTCGATGTCACCGCAAAGCTCGCGGCCAACGGACCGGTGTCGATCAAGGGGCAGGTGAATCCGCTGATCGCGAAGCCCGCGCTCGATCTGACCGCGAGCGCGCACGACGTGGAGTTGACCAACCTCACGCCGTATTCCGCGAAGTACGCGGGCTACCCGATCACCAAGGGCAAGCTGAACGTCGATCTGCACTACATGCTCGCCGACGACAAGCTGACGGCGAACAACCACTTGTTCATCGATCAGTTGACCTTTGGCGATCACATCGACAATCCGAGCGCGACGAAGCTGCCGGTGCGGCTCGCGGTATCGCTCTTGAAGAACTCGCGCGGCGAAATCGACGTGAACATTCCGATTTCCGGCTCGCTGTCGAACCCGGAGTTTTCGGTCGGCGGGCTCGTGTGGCAGGCCATTCTGAACCTCGTGCAGAAGGCCGTCACCGCGCCGTTCTCGCTGCTTGCGCACGCGTTCGGCGGCAGCGGCGAGGAGCTGAACTATGTGGAATTCGATGCCGGCTCCGCGACGCTCACCGATGCCGCGCAGAAGAAGCTCGACACGATCGCGAAGGCGCTCGCGGACAAGCCGTCGGTCCGGCTGGACGTGACCGGCCGCGTCGATCCGAAGGTGGACGAGCCGGGCTTGCGCAGCGCGTGGCTGGACGCGCAGGTGAAGCGCGCGAAGGTGCGCGACATGTCGAGCAACGGCGAAAACGTCGACTGGGCGAGCGTGAAGGTGTCCGGCGACGACTACGACAAGTACCTGACGAAGGTCTACAAGTCGGCCGATTTCAAGAAGCCGCGCAATATGATCGGTCTGACCAAGACTGTGCCGGATGCCGACATGAAGGCCGCGCTGCTGCAGAACGCGCCGGTCGACGAAGCATCGTTACGCGACCTCGCGCTGCGGCGGGCGCAGGCGGTGCAGGAATATTTCGACGGCAAGATCGACAGCAGCCGGATTTTCGTGGTCGCGCCGAAGCTGACTGCCGACGGCATCGACGATAAAAGCGCGGGAAGCCGCGTGGACCTGGGCCTGAAATAGCGGCGTTAGCCGAACGGACGATCTCGAAGAACAGCGAGGGGCGAATTACGATGAGCCAAACCGGAGATTCGAAAGAAAACGGGAGTCAGCCGATGGGAACGCCTTACGAGCAGGACGTTGTCGCGTGGGCCAGGGAACAGGCCGCGCTGCTGCGTGCAGGGAAGCTCACGGCCATCGATATCGAGCATATCGCAGAGGAAATCGAGGACGTGGGGAAGAGCGAGCAACGCGAACTGGCGAGCCGGATGTCGGTGTTGCTGGCGAATTTGTTGAAGTGGACGTATCAGCACGCAAGACGCAGCAAAAGCTGGAGGCATACCATCGGCACGCAGCGCAAAGAAGTCGCATACGTGCTGAATGAAGCGCCGAGCCTGCGCGGAAAGTTCGACGACGTGGCCTGGATCGACGTGGTGTGGTCGCGCGCACGCAATCTCGCGGAATCGGAAACGGGTCTCGATATCGACGCGTTTCCCGAGACCTGCCCCTGGCCTATGGCGCAGGTTCTCGATCCGGAGTTCTATCCTGACTGAGCTGCGCGCCCGCCCCCGCTCTAATGCGCCCCCGCCGCGGCCCCACCTCCACCGCCCTTCGCCACCTTCGTGATCCAGATGAGCGGGATGATCAAAATAAAGATCACCGCCGAGATCAGAAAGATATCGTTGAGACCCATCATCGCGGCCTGCGAATTGACGGTGAAGTTGAACATGCCGCGCGCCTGCGCTTCGCTGATATGGAGCGTCGATTGCGACGCGCCGAGCGCCTGCCAGAACGTCGGGTTGAAGGCGTTCGCCTGCTCGGTCAGCCGCTCGTGATGCAGCGCGATGCGGTCGTCCCACGCATTGCCGGCGAGCGACGTGCCCACCGCGCCGCAAAACACCCGCGCGAAGTTCGATAAACCGGCCGCCGCCGGAATCTTCGAAGGCGGCAGGCCCGACAGCACAATGGCCGTCAGCGGCACGAAGAACATCGCCATCGGAATGCCCTGAAGCAGCGTCGGCAGCACGAGATGAAACGTGTCGATCTCGATCACGTATTTCGAGCGCAGCCAGAACACGAACGCGAAGCCGATGAACGCCATCGTCGCGATCACGCGGGCGTCGCTGCGCGGCAGGATCTTGCCCATGATCGGCGCGAGTATCACCGCGAACACGCCGAGCGGCGCGGTGACGAGGCCGGCATCGACGGAACGGTAGTTGAGGTACTGCTGCATCCACTGCGGCAGGAGCACGAGGTTGCCGAAGAACACGCCGTACGCCACTGAAATCGCCACCGTCCCGCCGAAGAAATTGCGCCCGGTGAAGAGCCGCAGATCGACCACCGGATTCGCCTCCGTCAATTCCCACACGACGAAGAACGCAAACGAAATGACCGCGACGATCGCCAGCACCACGATCACCGGCGACGAGAACCAGTCGAGGTCGCGTCCCTTGTCGAGCATGATCTGCAGCGACGCCACCCACGCGACGAGCAGCGCGAGCCCGATCACGTCGATCGGCGCCTTGCGCGTCGGCGATTCGCGCGTGCGGTAGATGAACCACGTCACGCCCGCCGCGAAGATGCCCACCGGTATGTTGATGTAGAAGATCCACGACCACGAATAGCTGTCAGTGATCCAGCCGCCGAGCGCGGGGCCGGCAATCGGCCCGACGGTCGCGGTCATCGCCCAGAGCGAGAGCGCCATCGACGCTTTCTCTTTCGGATACGAGCCGAGCAGAATGGCCTGCGAAAGCGGAATCAGCGGCCCCGCGACCGCGCCTTGCAGCACGCGGGCAATGAGCAGCACCGGCAGATTCGGCGCGAGACCGCAGAGCCAGGACGACAGCACGAACATCAGAATCGCGCCGACGAAAAGCCGAATCTGCCCGAGCCGTTGCGTGAGCCAGCCGGTCAGCGGAATGGAAACCGCGTTCGACGCCGCAAACACGGTGATGACCCACGTGCCTTCGTTCACCGACACGCCGAGGTTGCCGGAGATCGTCGGAATCGCGACGTTGGCGATCGACGAGTCCAGCACGTTCATGAAGGTCGCGAGCGCCACGGCGAAGGTGGCGAGCACGAGTTGGCCGCCCTTGAGCGGCGGCGGTGGCGGTGCGGCTTTGGTTTGCGGCGGCGTGCTCATGCAGTTCCCGGCGAAGCGCCGCGACGGTGAAATCGCGGCTGAATGTCAACGAATCCGCCAGTGTGCCTGCGCTTCAAAAAAGCTGCACAGCCGCCGCCACGCAGCTTACTTCGCTGAAATGTCGATATTGCCGAGATACTTCTTCGCGTACTTGTCGATGGTGCCGTCCGCCTTCACCTTCGCGATGGCCGCATCCAGCTTGGCCTTCAGCGCATCGTCGCCCTTGCGGATGCCATACGCGATGCCGCTGCCGAGAATCTTGTCGTCGCGCACCGGCGCGCCGGCAAACGAGAAGCCTTCGCCGTCGGGCTTCGAGAGGAAGCCGCTTTGTCCGGCGGGCGCGAGCACGAGCGTCGCGTCGAGACGGCCGGACTTGAGGTCCGCGTAGACCTGATTCTGGTCCTGATACGGCACGACCTTCACGCCTTCGTTTTCCCAGTGCGCCTTGGCGAACGTCTCCTGAATGGAGCCTTGCAGCACGCCCACGCTCTTGCCTTTGAGCGCCGCCGCCGTCGGCTCGATCCCGCTGCCGGTCTTCGCGATGAGTTGCGTCGGCACGCGATACACGACGGTCGTGAAGTCGATGGCCTGACGGCGCTGCTCGGTCGCGTTCATCGCGGAATTGATCGCGTCGAACTTGCGGCCCTGCAGCGCGGGAATCAGGCCGTCGAACGACGTTTCGACCCATTTGCACTGCATCTTCGCGGCGACGCAGACGGCGTTGCCGACGTCGATATCGAGTCCTTGCAGTTCGCCCGTCGCCGATTTCGATTCGAACGGCGGGTATTGCGCTTCGACGCCGAAGCGCAGGGTGTCGGCGGCGAGCGCCGCGCCGCTCGCGAGCGAGCACGCGACGAAAAGCGCGGCGGCGAGGTGGTTCTTCTTCATCGTGGTCTCCAATCAATCAAAGGGGCTGAATCTGGCAAAGGCGGCGCGCGCCTTCGATGAGCGTGTCGTCGTCCTTCGCGAACGACAGGCGAATCACGCGATTGTCGGTGCCGTCCGTGTAGAACGCGGACAGCGGAATGGTCGCGACGCGCGCCTCACGAATCAGCCGCAGCACGAAATCGCTGTCGGGCGCGTCCGAGATGGCGCTGTAGCGGGCGAGCATGAAGAAACTGCCTGCGCTCGGCAACAGTTCGAAACGCGAGCCGGCGAGCGCTTGGGCGAGCACGTCGCGCTTGTGCTGATAGAACGGCCCGAGGTTCAGATAGCTCGATTCGTCGGCGAGCGCCTCGGCGAACGCCATCTGCATCGGCGTGTCGGCGGAGAAGGTCATGAACTGGTGAATCTTGCGAATCTCGGCGGTGAGCGCGGCGGGCGCGAGGCAATAACCGACGCGCCAGCCCGTCACGTGATACGACTTGCCGAACGACGACACGATCACGCTGCGTTCGGCGAGCGCCGGATAGCGCGCCATGCCGTGATGCGGCGCGCCGTCGAACACGACGTGTTCGTACACTTCGTCCGACAGCACGATGATCTTCGTATCGCGCGTGAGCGCCGTGAGCCGCTCGATGTCGGCGGAAGTGAACGCGCTGCCCGTCGGATTGTGCGGCGTGTTGACGAGAATCATGCGCGTCTTCGGCGTGATGGCGGCGGCGACTTCGTCCCAGTCGATGCTGAAGTCTTCAGGCGACAGCTTGATCGCGATCGGCGTCGCGCCCTGAAGCTGCACGATCGGCGCGTAACTGTCGAACGACGGCTCGAAGTAGATCACCTCGTCGCCGGGATGCACGAGGGCGCTGATGGTCGCATACAGCCCTTCGCTCGCGCTCGCGACCACGGTCACTTCCGTGCCCGGATCGTACTGCGCGCCGTAGACTTTCTGCGTCTTCAACGCGATGGCCTCGCGCAGCGCCAGCACGCCCGACATCGGCGAATACTGGTTATGTCCTGCCTGCATGGCTCGCGTGACGCTTTCGACGAGCCTCGGATCGCACGCGAAATTCGGCGCGCCTTGCGACAGATTCAGCGCGTGATGCTCCTCGGCAAGCTGGCCGATGACGGTGAAAATGGTGGTGCCGACCTTCGGCAGCTTCGATTCGGGAATACAGGCGCTGTGCACGACGGCTCGCTCCAATAGACAGTGCGACGATTCAACCGCGGCAATAAACGGCCGACAATCGAAACTTTGTCATACTAGCCATGTGCGCCGCTCATGGCTCCTTTCGTTAACCCGATGAAACCGCTGCCCTCGCTCGACGTTCTCAAGACTTTTCTCGTGGTCGCCCAGAAGCTGAACTTCACGCGCGCCGCCGATGCGCTCAACGTGACGCAGGGCGCGGTCAGCCGGCAGATCGCGGGACTGGAGGCGCAGCTCGGCTATGCGCTTTTCGTGCGGCAGGCGCGCGGGCTCGCGCTCACGCATCACGGCGCGCTGCTCATCGCGCCGTTGCAGCAGGCGTTCGCGCAGATCGGCGACGCGCTCGCCAAGGGCGGCAGCGCCTCGGGAACCTTGCGCGTCAAGTGTCCGACCTGCGCGATGCGCTGGGTGCTCCCGCGCGTGATCCGGCTGCAGAACGAGCGGCCCGAACAGGTCGTGGAAGTGACGGCGTCGGTGTCGCACGGCGTCGAATTCAATGCGGAGCAGTTCGACGCCGCCATCGTCTTCAGCCCGACGTCCGCGAAGCCGTCGGGCAGGGGCCTGACGGTGCATCATCTTTTCGATGAAGTGCTCACGCCGGTCTGCGCGCCCGAACTCTGGAAACCGCGCGGCAACGCCGAGCCGACGCCCGACGACCTCGCGGGCCAGACGCTGCTGCACCCGACGCGCGATCGCCGCGACTGGCTCTTGTGGCTCGGCGCGTACGGCTACGACGGCTTGCCGTCCACGAAGGCGCAGCATTTCGACACGCTCGACCTCGCCATCTCGTCGGCGATGCAGGGCCTGGGCGTCACCATCGGCGATGTCTCGCTGATCGAAGAAGACCTGCGCGCGAAACGCGTGATCGCGCCATTCGCGTTGCGCGTGCCGAGCGGCGCGGCCTACTACCTCGTCTATCCGGAGCGGCCGGCGCCGTCGCCCGCGTTGCAGCAGTTCGCGCAGTGGCTGGACAGCGAAGCCGCGGCCACGCGCGAAAAGCTGCGTCATCAATAACGCCTACATGCCGTGCTTGGTGACGACGGTTTCCCACTGCCCGTTCTTCACCTGATAAAGCGTCGACGACGCGTTCTTCAGCGCGCCGTTGTCGTCGAACGCAATCGGACCCGTGATGCCCTCGAACGAAATCTTCTTCAGCACCGGGCGATACACCTTCGGATCGGCGGAGTTCGCCTTCTGCATCGCGTTGATCGCGGCCCACGCCGCGTCGTAGCCGAACGGCGCGTACGACAGAATCGCGACGCCGAAGCGCTTCTGGAACTTCTCGCTGAACGCCTTGCCTTGCGGCAGCTTGTCGAGCGGGCTGCCGTATTCCCAGGCCTGCGCGCCTTCGGCCGCGTCGCCCGCGAGCTTCAGGAAATCGGCGTCCATCACGCCGCCGCCGCCCACGAACTGCGCGTTCATGCCGAGCTGCTTCATGCGCTTGACGACAGCCGCTGCTTGCCGGTCCAGTCCGCCGAAGAAAATCAGGTCCGCGTTCGTGGCCTTGATGCGCGTGAGTTGCGCGCTGAAATCGACGGTCTGGTTGTCGCTGAACTCGCGGCCGACGATGTTGCCGCCTTTCGCCTTCACCGCTTTCTCGAACTCGTCCGCTTCGCCCTGGCCGAAGGCCGTGCGGTCGTCGATGATCGCGATGCGCTTCGCTTTCGTCGTCGTGACCGCGTACGCGCCGGCATTGCCCGCGTTCTGCGCGTCGCTGGAAATCACCGTGAACACGTTTTCGAGGCCGCGCGTGGTGATGGTCGGATTCGTCGCGGCCGGATCGATCATCGGGATGCCGGCGTTGTTATAGATGGGCGAAGCGGGCAGCGTCGTGCCCGAATTGAAGTGACCGACGACGACGGCCACGCCGTCATCGACGAGCTTCTGCGCCGCCTGCACGCCGACGCGCGGGTCGGCCTGATCGTCTTCCGCCTGAATCTCGAACTTCGCCGTCTTGCCGCCGATGCTGATCTTCTTGGCGTTCGCTTCGTCGAGCGCGAGCTGCACGCCGTTCTGGAGATCCTTTCCGTAGCCCGCGTTCGCGCCCGTGAGCGGCGCGGCGAAGCCGATCTTGACCGTGACGTCTTCGGCGGCGGCGGTCATGGGCACGGCGGCGAGTGCGGCGCTCGCGCACGTCACCAGCCATGCCAAGGGTTTGACGCTCGTACGGATACGCATGGTTTCCTCTCCTTTTGTGGTTTGGCAATCCAGGAACGCGGCTACTGCATGGAACATGACCAATTACCCGCCCGCAAGACGGAGTTGCCCTCGTCGCGGCGAAAGTCGCATCCGTACTCGCTTGGCGGCGGACAAGCGCAATGTAGGAAGCCAAATTGGCCGCGTCTTGTCGATTCATCGCGCGGCGACTGCGGATTTCGGCACAGGCGCGGCAGCGTGCTCCTCCAGACGCGGCGCGGCGTCACGCATTTCGCGGAGCCGAGTGCGTGACGATTCCCGCCGCTTCATGCGCTCGGCCTATCGCGCCGATGAAAATGCGCCATTTGACACGAGTGCATATACACATATAAGCTACGAGTCATGTCAACGCACTCATCTCCTCTCGACTGCAACTGCTTCGCCATCCGGCAGGCCGCGCGTTATGTCTCGCAACTCTATGAGCGGCACATGGGCGAAGTCGGCCTGACTTCGGCGCAATTCACGCTGCTCGCGTCGATTGCGCGCAAGCCCGGCGTGCAGATGGTCGAACTCGCGGACGCCATGGTCATGGACCGCACGACGCTCGTACGCGCGCTCAAGCCGCTTCAGCGCGACGGCATGGTGCAGGCGGATCAGCAGTCGCCGAATTCGCGCGCGGTCGGTCTCACGTTGACGGCGGCGGGCAAGGCGCTGCTCGCGCAGGGCGTCGAGAAGTGGCGGACGGCGCAGGCCGAATTCGAGCAGAAGTACGGCGAGAAGCGCGCGAAGTCGCTGCGTCAGATGCTGTTCGAGATCACCGCAATGGATTGAATTAACGGAACCGGCACGCAGAACCGCGTGCCTTTTTTATGTCGGCTAAAGTGCATATGCACTAACAGGAGCAGTCATGCAGATCAAGGGAAAGGTCGTACTCGTCACCGGCGCGAACCGCGGTCTCGGCAAGCAGTTCGCGAAGTCGCTGTTGCAGGCGGGCGCCGCCAAGGTGTATGCGGCGGCGCGCGATCCGGGCAGCGTGGATATCGAAGGCGTCGAAGCCATCCGCCTCGACGTCACGAAGCCCGCCGACATCGCCGAAGCCGCGGCCAAGTACACGGACGTGCAGATCGTCATCAACAACGCGGGGGCGTTGACGCGCGGCGCATTGGTCGATCCGGCATCGACGCAAGGCATGCGCGATCTCTTCGAGGTCAACGTGATCGGCCCGCTCGCCGTGACGCAGGCGTTCGCGCCCACGCTCAAGACGAACGGCGGCGGCGCGGTCATCAACGTGCTGTCCGTGCTCAGCTGGGTCGCGTTGCCGGACGGCGGCGCTTACAGCGCGTCGAAGTCGGCGGCGTGGGCCGTGACCAACGCGCTGCGCGGCGAGTTGCGCGGACAGGGCACGCTCGTGGTCGGCGTGCATCCGGGCTACATCGACACCGACATGGTCGCCGAAGTCGCAGCCCCGAAAACGTCGCCGGCGAGCGTGGTCGAGCAAGTGCTCGCCGCCGTCGAGCGAGACGAAGAAGAAGTGCTCGTGGATGACACCGGCCGCGGCGTCAAGCAATCGCTGTCCACCGCGAAGCCGATCTACATCACCGGCATTCCCGGCTAAGCCGGCTTCTGCGCCTTCTGCATTTCTTCGAAGCCGGCGGCGGCTTCCTGCACGTCGGGCGGGAAGTCGCCGAACTCCTGCACTTGCCGCACTTCGATGATCTCGTTTGCCGAAGCGGGGCACCGCTTCGCCCATTCGATCGCCTCTTCGCGCGACTTCACCTGAATCATCCAATAGCCGCCGAGCACTTCCTTCGCTTCCGCGAACGGCCCGTCGGTCACGCGCGGCTTGCCGCCTTCGAACGTGACGCGCGCGCCCATCGACGGCGGATGCAGTCCGTCGAGCGCGAGCAGCACGCCGGCCTTCTGCAGCTCTTCGTTATACTTCATCATCGCGGCGACGGCTTCGGCGCTCGGCATCGCGCCCGGTTCCGCGCTTTCGTAGCCGCGCGGGATCATCAGCATCATGAATCGCATGGGAGTGCTCCTGTTCGAGGTCGGCGAACGCGCAGTTGCGCGCGCTCACACCTTACGACGCGCACGCCGCCGCGCGATCGACACGAGCCGTCGAATTTGGCTTTAAGCGTTTATCCCTATCCGATTCGGATTGCCTTCCGGACGAACACCGTCGAATAATGTAATCCATTACATTTCGTTCGCCGCCCGGCGCGCAGCATGTCCGATCCCGTGCGTCCCCCCGAGGAAGTATCGATAGCCGACGTTGCCCGGCGGGCCGGCGTGTCCGTCGCCACGGTGTCGCGCGTGCTCAATAGCCACAGCAACGTGCGCGAGGCCACGCGCGAGAAAGTGCGCGAGGCGGTCGCGGCGAGCGGCTATCGCGTGAACGAGCTTGCGCGGAATCTGCGCACGGCCGAAAGCCGCCTGCTTCTCACGATGGTCCCCGACTTCGGCAACCCGTTCTATGCGGCCATCGTGCGCGGCATCGACACGGTCGCGCGACAGAACGGCTACTTCATGCTTCTCTGCGATACCGGCGCCGATCCGTTGCGCGAGCGCAGCTACTTCGACCTCCTGCGCGGGCGTCGCGCGGACGGCGCCATCTGTCTCGACCCTGCCGCCGTGCAGAAGGCGCTCGTCGAGCAGGCTTCGACGCTGCCGTGGGTCGCGTGCTGCGAATTCGACCCGGCCGCGCGCGTGCCTTACGTGGGTATCGACAACCATCTTGCCGCGGGCGATGTCGTGCGTTATCTGTTGCACAAGGGACACGAGCGCATCGCGCTGATCAACTCGGGCGAAGGCTATCTGTACGGCCGACAGCGCCTCGCGGGTTATCGCGATGCGCTGCAAGCCGCGGGCATCGTCGCGAACCCGGCATGGCAGGTCGAACTGTACAGCCTCGATTACGACGCCGGCGAGCGCGCCGCCCGGCAGCTCGCGTCGCTCGGGCGCGACCGGCCGACAGCCATCTTCGCGGTGTCGGACACGCTCGCCATCGGCGTGCTGAACGGCCTGCGCGGCGCGGGGCTGCGCGTGCCGGAAGATGTCGCGGTCGTCGGCTTCGATGACATCGCGGTGGCCGCCCACGCCGTGCCGCCGCTCACGACCGTCGCGCAGCCGATGCGCGCGCTCGGCGAGACGGCGGCGGAACTCTTGCTCAAGCGCCTGCGCGATCCGCGCGCGGACGTGCCGGGCGTGCTGCTGCCGCATCGCCTGATACAAAGAAGGAGCGCCTGACGATGACCCTTGCCGTGCGGTTTGACGCAGTCGAGAAGGCCTTCGGCCCGGTGCGCGTGCTTCATGGCGTGAGTTTCGATCTCGCGCCGGGGCGCATCTACGGCTTGCTCGGCGAAAACGGCGCGGGCAAGTCCACGCTCATGAAAATTCTCGCGGGCTACGAGCGCGCGAGCGCTGGCGACGTGCTGATCGACGGCAAGCCCGCCGCCTTCGCCAGTTCGCGCGACGCCGAGCGCGCGGGCATCGTGCTCATTCACCAGGAACTGAATCTCGCGGATCATCTGAGCATCACGCAGAACATGTTTCTCGGCCACGAACTGCGCAAAGGCTTCTTCCTCGATGAACCCGCCATGCGCGACGACGCCCGCGCCGCGCTCAACGAAGTTGGCCTGCACAAGAATCCGGACACGAAGGTGCGCGAGCTGATCGTCGCGGAGAAGCAGCTTGTCGAGATCGCGAAGGCCATGCTGCGCGACACGCGCCTGCTCATCATGGACGAGCCGACCGCCACGCTGACGCCCGCCGAGACGCAGCGCCTCTTCGCGCTGATGGCGCGCCTGAAGGAGGCGGGCACGACGATCGTCTATATCTCGCACAAGCTCGACGAAGTGGAACGCGTGACCGACGAAGTGATCGTGATGCGCGATGGCCGCTTCGTCGCGCGCGCGCCGACCGCCGACCTCACGCGCCGCGAAATGGCCAACCTCATGGTAGGCCGCGAAGTCTCCGACATGTTTCCCGAGAAGCCCGCGCTCGCCGCCGACGCGCCGCTCGCGTTTCAAGTGGAAGGCGCGTCCGTGCCCGGCTGGGCCGAAGGCGTGAGCTTTTCCGTGCGGCAGGGCGAAGTCTTCGGCTTTGCGGGACTCGTCGGCGCGGGACGCACGGAGCTGTTCGAGGCGCTCGTCGGCCTGCGGCCGCTCGCGGCGGGGCGCATCGCCATCGAAGGCGAGACCGTGAAGCTCAAGAACCCGCGCGACGCGATGCGTCACGGCATCACGTACTTGAGCGAAGACCGCAAGGGACGCGGCCTGCATGTGGACATGGCGCTCAAGGACAATCTCACGATGATGACGCTGGAACGCTACGCGCGCCCGCTCATCGACTCGCGCGCCGAACGCGATGCGCTGACGCTCGCGGTCAAGGACTTCGGCATTCGCACCGGCAACACACGCAGCCGCGCCCGCATGCTCTCGGGCGGCAATCAGCAGAAGCTCGCGCTCGCGAAGTTCCTGCATCCCGATCCGCGCGTGGTCGTGCTCGACGAGCCCACGCGCGGCGTCGATGTCGGCGCGAAACGCGACATCTATTTCCTGATCCACCGCCTCGCCGCCGAGGGCCGCGCGGTGATCGTCATTTCTTCCGAGCTGATCGAACTGATCGGGCTGTGCCATCGCGTCGCCGTGATGCGCGCGGGCGAACTGGTCGCGACGCTCGGCATGGACCTTTTGACCGAAGAGAGGTTGATCGCGCATGCGACCGGCACACACTGAAGACACCGCGCAAGAAAGCCGCCTCACCGCCGTCGCGCGGTTTCTGCTCGGCGTCGGGCCGCTGATCGGGCTGATCGCGCTGTGCATCGGCGGCACGCTGCTGAACGGCGACTTCGCCACCTTCGACAACGCGATGAACGTGCTCACGCGCACGTCGTTCATCGGCATCATCGCGGTGGGCATGACCTTCGTCATCATCTCGGGCGGCATCGACTTGTCCGTCGGGTCGATGGCCGCGCTCATCGCGGGCAGCATGATCTTCATGATGAACGGCCTGCTTCAGGGCGTGCGCGGGCATGCGCTGCCGCCGCTTCTGATCGTGGCGCTCGGCATCGTGCTCGCGCTCGTGCTCGGCGCGCTGTTCGGCTTTGCGCACGGACTGCTCGTGACCAAAGGGCGCATCGAGCCGTTCATCGTGACGCTCGGCACGCTCGGCGTGTTTCGCGCGCTGCTGACGTGGCTCGCGGACGGCGGCGCGCTCACGCTCGACAATTCGCTCGTCGATCTCTACGGCCCCGTGTATTACGCGGATCTTTTCGGCGTGCCCGTGCCCATCTGGGTCTTCGCGATTGTCGCGGCGGGCGGTGCGCTTGTGTTGAACCGCACGGTGTTCGGGCGGCACGTGCAGGCCATCGGCTCGAACGAACAGGTCGCGCGCTACGCGGCCATTCGCGTCGATAACGTGAAGATCGCGACCTACGTGCTGCTCGGACTATGCGTGGCCGTGGCGACCGTGCTCTACGTGCCGCGCTTGGGGTCGGCGACGCCGACGACCGGCCTCTTGTGGGAACTCGAAGCGATCGCCGCCGTGGTGGTCGGCGGCACGGCGCTCAAGGGCGGCGAAGGGCGCGTGATCGGCACGGTCATCGGCGCGATTTTGCTTTCGGTCATCAACAACATCCTGAATCTCACGAGCATCATCAGCGTGTATCTGAACGCGGCGGTGCAGGGCGCCGTGATCATTTTCGTAGCCTTCTTGCAGCGTGGCCGTCGGTAACTTCCTACTTCGAATAACAGGAGACATCGTCATGAAAAAACTGCTTCGCGCGCTCGGCGCGCTGACGCTCGCGGCGAGCGCGTTCGCCACGGCATCGTCCGCCTTCGCCGCCGACAAGGTCGTGCTCGGCGTCGCCATTCCGACCGCCACGCACGGCTTCACGGGCGGCATCGTCTGGTGGGCGAACGAGGCGAAGAAGGAGCTGGAGAAGGCGCATCCCGATCTCAAGATCATCGTGAAGACGGCGTCCGGCGCGCCGGAGCAGGCCAACCAGCTACAGGATCTGGTGACGGTCAACAAGATCGACGCGCTCGTGATCTTCCCGTTCGAATCGGCGTCGCTCACGCAGCCGGTCGCGCAGGTGAAGAAGAAGGGCGTGTACGTGACCGTGGTCGATCGCGGCCTCACCGACACCAGCGCGCAAGACGCGTACGTTGCAGGCGACAACACCGCGTTCGGCAAGCTGCCCGCCGAATATCTGGCGAAGACGCTTAACGGCAAGGGCGATATCGTCGCGCTGCGCGGCATCCCCACGACGCTCGACAACGAACGCTGGACCGCTTTCGAAGGCGTGATCAAGCAGCATCCGGACATCAAGATTCTGGATGCCAAGTACGCGAACTGGAACCGCGACGACGCCTTCAAGGTGATGCAGGACTATCTCACGCGCTTCAAGCATATCGACGCCGTCTGGGCCGCCGACGACGACATGATGATCGGCGTGCTGAAGGCGATCGATCAGGCGCACCGCACGGATATCAAGGAAGTGTTCGGCGGCGCGGGATCGAAGGAAGCGGTCAAGCGCATCATGGACGGCGACCAGCGTGTGAAGGCGGACGTCTCGTACTCGCCGAAGTTCATCTACGATGCGATCAAGCTCACGGCCGAGGCGCGTCTAAAGGGCGACAAGCTGCCGCCGACGACCATCATCCCTTCGGTGCTCATCACGAAGGACAACGCAAAGCAGTTCTATTTCCCGAACTCGCCGTTCTGAGCGCACAGCCGGTCTTGCGCTGAACCGCGCTGACCGGCGTTTCCAACGAGGCGAAAGATGAAGACCATCAAGGGCCCGGCGATTTTTCTCGCTCAGTTCATGGGCGGAGAAGCGCCGTTCGACACGCTCGCCAGTCTTGCGTCGTGGGCGGCGGGACTCGGCTACAAAGGCATTCAGGTGCCCGCCGATCCGCGCCTGATCGACCTGGAGAAAGCCGCATCGAGCGACGCCTATTGCGACGAGATCCGCCGCACGGTCGAGGATGCGGGCGTTGTCATCACCGAATTGTCGACGCATTTGCAAGGGCAGCTGGTTGCCGTGCATCCGGCCTACGACACGCTCTTCGACGGCTTCGCCGCGCCGCATGTGCGCGGCAATCCGCAGGCGCGCACCGAATGGGCGATATCGCAGCTGAAGCACGCGGCGGCGGCATCGAAGCGGCTGGGCCTGAATGCGCACGTCACCTTCTCCGGCGCGCTCGCGTGGCCGTATGTGTATCCGTGGCCGCAGCGCCCGGCGGGTCTAGTCGAAGCTGCGTTCGATGAACTGGCCACGCGCTGGCGTCCGATACTCGATGAGTTCGACCGCGCGGGCATCGACGTGTGTTACGAGCTGCATCCCGGCGAAGACCTGCACGACGGCGTGACGTTCGAGCGCTTTCTCGCGGCCGTGGACGATCACCCTCGCGCGAACATCCTCTACGACCCGAGTCACTTCGTCTTGCAGCAACTGGACTATCTCGCGTTCATCGACATCTATCACGCGCGCATCAAGGCGTTTCATGTGAAGGACGCGGAGTTCCGGCCGAACGGGCGGCAAGGCGTGTACGGCGGCTATTCGGGATGGGTCGAGCGCGCGGGGCGTTTCCGGTCGCTCGGCGACGGCCAGATCGACTTCAAGGCGATCTTCTCGAAGATGGCCCAGTACGACTTTCCCGGCTGGGCCGTGCTGGAATGGGAATGCGCGTTGAAGCATCCGGAAGACGGCGCGCGCGAAGGCGCGACGTTCATTCGCGATCACATCATCCGCGTGGCCGAGCATGCGTTCGACGACTTCGCCGGCAGCGGCGCGAGCCGCGAACAAATGTGCGACGTGCTCGGGATTGGGAACAAAGCAGGAGAAAAGCGATGAGGCGCGTCCGGCTTGGCATGGTCGGCGGCGGCGAGGGCGCGTTTATCGGCGCGGTGCATCGCATGGCGGCGCGGCTGGATGACCGTTATGAGCTGCTGGCGGGCGCGTTGTCGTCCGATCCGCAGCGGGCGGCGGCGAGCGCGGCGGCCATCGGCTTGCCGCGCAGCTATGACGATTATCGCGAGATGGCGCGCGTCGAAGCGAGTCGCGCCGATGGCATCGAAGCGGTCGCGATCGTCACGCCGAATCACTTGCATGCGCCGATTGCGACGGCGTTTCTGGAAGCCGGCATCCACGTGATCTGCGACAAGCCGCTCGCGGTATCGCTCGATGAAGGCGAGGCGCTGGCGAAGCTCGCGCGGGAGAAGAATCGCGTGTTCGCGGTGACGTACACGTACACCGGCTATCCGCTCGTGCGCCATGCGCGCGCGCTGGTGCGAAACGGCGCGCTCGGCGAAATACGCGTCGTGCAGGTGGAGTACGCGCAGGACTGGCTTTCGATGCCGGTCGAGACGCAGGCGAACCGGCAGGCGGCGTGGCGCACCGATCCGGCGCTCGCGGGCCCGGCGGGTTGTCTCGGCGATATCGGCACGCATGCGTATCAACTGGCCGAGTATGTGACGGGCATGCGGCCTTCGGCGTTATCGGCGGAAGTGACGACGTTCGTGCCGGGGCGACGCGTCGACGATCATGTTCAGGCGATGCTGCGTTATGCGAACGGCGCGCGCGGCATGCTGTGGGCGAGTCAGGTCGCGGCGGGCGAGGAGAACGCGCTGCGGCTGCGCGTGTATGGCACGAAGGCCGGTTTGATGTTCGACCAGCAAGCGCCGAACGAGCTATGGTTCACGCCGGTCGGCGGGGCGTCGGAGCGGATCACGCGAGGGCGCGTGCAAAGCGGCGAGGCGTTGCATGCGACGCGCGTGCCGGCGGGGCATCCGGAAGGGTATATCGAAGCGTTCGCGCAGGTTTATGCGGATGCGGCGGGGTGTATCGCGCGCGGGACTGTTCAGGGCGATGAATGGCTTACCACTGTCGAGGATGGGGTCGCGGGGTTGAGGTTTGTGGAGGGGGTGTTGAGGAGTAGTGCCGCGAACGGGGAGTGGGTGGGGGTGGAGTAAAAAGCGGGGCAGCCAAAGCCGCCCCCTTCCCACTAATCCTTCACCGCAGAATCACCCCCAATTCGCGTGAAAACTCCCCGCCTTATCCGTCCGTTCGAACGTATGCGCGCCGAAGAAGTCCCGCTGCGCCTGCACGAGATTCGCCGGCAGCCGCTCCGACCGATACGCGTCGAAATAAGCAATCGCCGATGAGAAAGCCGGCACCGGAATACCCGCCTTCACCGCCGCGACGACGACATCGCGCAATGCGTCCTGATACTTCGCGGCAATATCGCTGAAATACGGATCGAGCAAGAGATTCGCGAGCGCCGGGTCGGTCTTATAAGCATCGGTGATCTTCTGCAAGAAGCGCGCGCGAATAATGCAGCCCGCCCGGAAAATCTTCGCGATCTCGCCGTATTGCAGATTCCAGTTGTACTCTTCCGACGCCGCGCGCAACTGCGCGAAGCCCTGCGCATAAGAAACGATCTTCGAAAGATACAGCGCACGCCGCACCGACTCGATAAACGCCGCGCGGTCGCCGTCGAACTTCGGCGTCGGGCCCGACAGCACCTTGCTCGCCGCCACGCGCTGATCCTTCAGCGACGACAGCACGCGCGCGAACACCGCTTCGGTAATCAGCGGCAGCGGCGCGCCCAGATCCAGCGCGTTCTGGCTCGTCCACTTGCCCGTGCCCTTCTGCGCGGCGCGATCCAGAATGACATCGACGAGATCCTTGCCGGTTTCCTCGTCCTTCTTCGAGAAAATCTTCGACGTGATCTCGATCAGATAGCTATCCAGCTCGCCCTGATTCCATTCGACGTAGACCTTGCCCAACTCTTCGTTCGACAGCCCCGCGACGCGCTTCAGCACATCGTAGCTTTCGGCGATCAGCTGCATGTCGCCGTACTCGATGCCGTTGTGCACCATCTTCACGAAATGGCCCGCGCCATCCGGTCCCATGTACGCGACGCACGGCTCGCCGTCCGGCGCTTTCGCGGCGATTTCAGTGAGGATCGGCGCGACCAGTTCGTAGGCTTCCTTCTGTCCGCCCGGCATGATCGACGGCCCTTTCAGCGCGCCTTCCTCGCCGCCCGACACGCCCGTGCCGATGAAATGCAGGCCCGACTTCGCAAGGTCCTGATTGCGGCGGATCGTGTCGGTGAAATGCGTGTTGCCGCCGTCGATGAGAATGTCGCCCTTTTCCAGCAGCGGACGCAGCGCCGCGATGGTGTCGTCGGTGCCGGCGCCGGCTTTCACCATCAACAGAATGCGGCGCGGCGTTTCGAGCGACTGCACGAACTCTTCGAGCGTGTACGTGGGCACGAGCTTTTTGTCGGGGTGTTCGGCAATCAGTTCGTCGGTTCTGGCGCGGCTGCGGTTGTAGACCGACACAGCGTGCCCGCGGCTCTCGATGTTCAAGGCCAGATTGCTGCCCATGACGGCGAGACCCACCACGCCGATAGCTTGTTTGCTCATGCTTGATCTCCGAATGACCGAAGCGAGCGCGGCTCGTGGCGCGTGTCGCTTCGGGAAAGAAACGTGTCGATTGAATGCGGGCTTCGCGCGCGAGGGGTCGTCCTCATGTCCGACCGGCGAAGGATTGCGCCGCCGCCCGGCCGGTGCGCGAGCGCAGACCGCCCGAATTTACCACTTCGGGCGTTATCCGGCAGCGAGCGCGGTTGTGCGCGGCGCGTTTCGCCGGCATAGAATGGACGCCCGCCATCGGCGCAACAGGCCAAGAGCCACGCTATCAACGAATCATGGCGCTTTCCCGGCGCACGCGAGCGCATCACTATTCGGTTTATGTCGTCGAACTCTCGGACGCGGTCTGGAACGAGTCGCGCTTTCGTCGTGCAAATCCGGACTACGTGCTCGGCAAGCCGTTCGTGTATGTCGGCATGACGGGCGTGGACCCGGACGTGCGCTTCGACAAGCACAAGGCGGGCATTCAGTCGAACCGTTATGTGCGCGAATTCGGGCTGCGGCTCTTGCCTCATCTGTACGAGATGTACAACCCGATGCCCTACGATGGCGCGCGCGACATGGAAGTGGAGCTTGCGATCGGCTTGCGCGAAGCGGGCTACGGGGTTTGGCAGGCATAGCGGCGAACATCGGACAACTATTGCGATAAGGAGCGAGACATGCGGATTCTGGTCGTAGGCGCGGGGGCGATCGGCGGTTATTTCGGCGCGCGGCTCTTGGAAGCGGGCAGGGACGTGACCTTTCTCGTGCGCGAACGCCGCGCCGAGCGGCTGCGCGCAAGCGGCCTGAACGTGCGAAGCTCCGAAGGCGATCTGACTTTCGCGAATCCGCCCATCGTTCTTGCGGAAGATATCGACCGGCCTTTCGATCTCATTGTGCTGAGTTGCAAAGCCTACGATCTGCAAGGCGCGATCGATTCCTTCGCGGCCGCCGTCGGTCCCAACACGGCCATCCTGCCGCTCCTGAACGGCATGGCTCACCTCGATGCGCTCGACGCGCGTTTCGGCGCCGCGAACGTGCTCGGCGGCCAATGCGTGATCGCCGCGACGCTCGATGCAGAAGGCACCATCGTGCATCTGAACAACATGCAGTCGATGACCATCGGCGAGCGCGCGGGCGGCCGGACGCCGCGCATCGACGCCATCGCGCAGCAACTCGGCGGCGCGCGCTTCGAATTGAACGTGAGCGAGAACGTCCTTCAGTCGATGTGGGACAAGTGGGTCTTTCTCGCGACGCTCGCGAGCGGCACGTGTCTGATGCGCGCGCCGATCGGCGACATCGTGGCCGCGCCGGGCGGCGAAGAGCTGCTGCGTCGACTCTTCGACGAATGCCGCGGCATTGCCGCCGACAACGGCCACGCGCCCGGCGATGCCGTGCTCGCGCGTGCGCGTGCGTTCTTCTCCGAGCGCGGTTCGCAGATGACCGCGTCCATGCTGCGCGATATCGAGAACAACGCGCCGATCGAGGCGGACCATATCGTCGGCGATTTGCTCGCGCGGCGAAAGTCGGCGGTGGATGCGTCGTCGTCCGTGCTCGCAACGGCGTATGCGCATCTGAAGGCATATGAAGCAAGGCGGGCGCGCGCTTCTCAGGCATGAACCCGTGCGCCGGCCGCTTTTGCCGCGCGGCCGGACGCTGTACGCTCTCGGCTTTGCTCTTCTTCGCGCCATGCCACCGGATTCCGCCCGTCCCACGATTCCCGAACTTTTCCTAGGCTTTCTGACGCTCGGCCTCACGGCGTTCGGCGGCGCGCTGCCGCTCGCGCGACGCGAGATCGTCGAGCGCCGCAAATGGCTCGACGCCGAAGCCTTCACCGATCTGCTCGGCCTCTGTCAGTTCCTGCCGGGCGGCAACGTCATCAATCTGTCCGTGGCTGTCGGCATGCGCTTTCGCGGCGTGCCGGGCGCGCTCGCCGGTCTGCTTGGTCTGCTCGTCGGGCCGTCGCTGATCGTGATCGGGCTCGGCGTCATTTATCAGCGCACGCATCAGGACCCGCGCGTCGCGCATCTCTTCGCCGGGCTCGCGGCGGCCGCGGCGGGGCTTCTCATCGCGATGGCCGTGAAGCTGCTCTGGCCGCTGCGCAAGAAGCCGGAGGCCGCCGCCGTCGCGCTCGTGATGTTCGCGGGCATCGCGTTGCTGCGCACGCCGCTGCTTCCGTCGATGCTCGTGCTCACGCCCATTTCGGTGCTGATCGCGTGGAAGGTGCGCCGATGAAAGACGATCTCTTTTCGCTCGCGGCCATCTTCAGCCAGTTGTCCTTGCTCGCGTTCGGCGGCGGCAACAGCATCCTGCCGGAGATGCAGCGGCAGGTCGTGCAGGTGCATCACTGGATGACGAAGGCGGATTTCTCCGCGCTCTTCGCGCTCGCGCAGGCCGCGCCGGGGCCGAACATGATGGTCGTCACGCTGATCGGCTGGCATGTCGCGGGATGGCCGGGCGTGCTGGTGACGTCGCTCGCGAAGTTCGGGCCGTCGTCGCTCGTGACTATTCTCGCGCTGCACGCGTGGGAGCGGTTCAAGGACCGCCCGTGGCGGCGCTATGTGCAGCTCGGGCTCGTGCCGATCACCGTCGGACTCGTCGCGGCGAGCGCGCTTTTGATCGCCGAGGCGTCGGACCGCGAGGCGGTGCTCGTCGGCATCACGGCGACGGTCGCGGTGCTCGCGTACAGGACGAAGCTGCATCCGCTGTGGCTGCTGGCGGGCGGCGCGCTGATCGGGCTGTCGGGCTTCGGGCAGTGACCGAACAACGGCCAATTGATTGAGACTGTCGGTTCTTAGGAAGCAAACGAGCAAGGCAAGCCGTACGGCGCGCTGATGTCCGGCTCGGGGCAGTAACCGACGAATGACTAGCTGTCGCGCTTCGGACACCAACCGGCTGAGCGCCAACCTGGCAGGCTTCCTGCTGCTTCTCAAGTCGATGCAAACACGAGAGAACGCGCCATGACCATGACCACCGAATACGCGAAGACCGCGCCCGACCGCAGCGAAATCGACGCGATGACCGCGCCGACCGTCGTCGAATTCGGCACGGACTGGTGCGGCTTCTGCCGCGCCGCGCAGCCGCTGATCGCCCAGGCGTTTCAGGCGCATCGCGGCGTGCATCACATCAAGATCGAAGATGGCAGCGGCCGACCGCTCGGCCGATCCTTCCGCGTGAAGCTGTGGCCGACGCTCATCTTCATGCTCGAAGGCAAGGAAGTCGCGCGCCTCGTGCGCCCGGGCGACGTCGGCGAGATTCGCGACGCGCTCGCGCTCATCGACGAGCCGCTCGCCGAGTAACCGCCCGCTCGCGCTTCTTAGCGCGCTCAGGGTTATCGCCAGCAAGACAGCGCCACGCCTGACTTGTATGATGACCCGATGACTTTGCAACCGTCCACGCCGCGTCTGTTCGAAAAGATTCCGCCTCGTGCGTTGTCGGACACGGTCGCGCAGCAATTGCAGACGCTGATCGAAACGGCAGTTTCGCCGCGACGGGCAAGCTGCCGAGCGAAGCCGTGCTCGCGCAGGAGTTCGGCGTGAGCCGCACGGTCATCCGCGAAGCCGTCTCGCGTCTGAAGAACGAAGGCATGGTCGAGCCGCGGCAGGGCAGCGGCGTGTTCATCGTGGAGCGCGCGGGCATCCGGCCGCTGCGCATCGACTATGCGCAGGCGGTCGAGCCGGGCGCGGTCGTGCAGATTCTCGCGCTGCGTCGCGCGATCGAAGCGGAAGTGGCATCCGAAGCCGCGATGCATCGCACGGACGCGCATTTGCAGGCTATCGACGCGGCGCTCGGCCGTATCGACGAAGCCGTGCGCGAAGGTCGCGACGGCGTGGCCGAGGACGTCGCGTTTCATCGCGAAATCGCGAACGCGACCGGCAATCCGTATTTTCTGAAGACGCTCGCTTTTCTCAATCAGTATCTGGAGGCCGGAACGGTCGTCACGCGCCGCAACGAAGCGCTGCGCGAGGACTTCTCGCGGCAGGTGCGCGAGGAACACGCCGCGATTGCCGACGCCATCCGCGCGGGCGACGCCGTCGCCGCGCGCAACGCCGCGCAGACGCATCTCATCAACGCCGCGCGCCGTCTCGCGGAAGCGGGCATTCGCTAACACTTCACATCAGGGGAACGCCATGTCGAGAAACGTCGGAGTCATCGGGCTGGGCGCGATGGGAATGGGCGTCGCGCGCTCGCTCTTGCGGGCGGGATTCGCCGTCCATGCGTGCGACGTGCGCCGCGACGTGCTCGACGCCTTCGCGGCGGAAGGCGGCATCGCGTGCGCGTCGCCGGCCGAGTTGGGCGGCCAGTGCGATGTCGTCGTGACGCTCGTCGTCAACGCGGCGCAAACGGAAGCGGTGCTCTTCGGCGAGTCCGGGGCCGTCGACGCGATGAAGCCGGGCAGCGTCGTGCTGGCCTGCGCGACGGTCGCGCCGGCGTTCGCGGTGCAACTGGGCGAACGCATCGCGCAAAAAGGCGTGCTGATGCTCGACTCGCCCGTGTCCGGCGGCGCGGCGAAGGCCGCATCCGGCGAAATGACGATGATGACCTCCGGCCCCGCCGCCGCCTATGCCGCGTGCGAAGACGTGCTCGAAGCGATGGCCGGCAAGGTGTATCGGCTGGGCGACGCGCACGGCGCGGGCTCGAAGGTCAAGATCGTCAATCAGTTGCTCGCGGGCGTGCATATCGCGGCGGCCGCCGAAGCGATGGCGCTCGGCTTGCGCGAAGGCGTCGATCCGGAGGCGCTCTACGACGTCATCACGCACAGCGCGGGCAATTCGTGGATGTTCGAGAACCGCGTGCCGCACATTCTGGCGGGCGACACCACGCCGCTTTCCGCCGTCGATATCTTCGTGAAAGACCTGGGCCTCGTGCTCGATACGGCGCGCACCACGAAGTTTCCGCTGCCGCTTTCTGCAGCCGCGCATCAGATGTTCATGATGGCGTCGACGGCCGGGTACGGCGGCGAGGACGATTCCTCGGTCATCAAAATCTTTCCCGGCATCGAGCTTCCGAAAGGCGCGAAGTGACGCCTGATGCAGCCTGATGCAATAAGCCGCGCCGCCACGAAGACACTGAAGGAGAACACGCGATGCCCCGCTTCGCCGCGAATCTGACGATGATGTACCCCGAACACGCGTTCCTCGACCGCTTCGCCGCCGCCGCGAAAGATGGCTTCAAGGCGGTCGAATTCCTGTTCCCGTACGACTTTGCCGCCGCCGACATCAAGGCGCGCCTGACCGACAACGGCCTCACGCAGGCGCTTTTCAACGCGCCGCCCGGCGACTGGGCGGCGGGCGAACGCGGCATCGCGTCGTTGCCGGGGCGCGAGGACGAGTTCCGGCAAAGCATCGACAAGGCGCTCGAATACACGGCCGCGCTCGGCAACAAGAAACTGCACGTGATGGCCGGCCTCATCGCGCCGGATCAGCCGCGCGACGAGCACGGCGCCGTCTATCTGCGCAATCTCGAATACGCGGCGAAAGCGGCGCAGACGGCGGGCGTCGGTATCGTGATCGAGCCGATCAACACGCGCGATATTCCCGGCTTCTTTCTGAATCGACAGGACGAGGCGCAAGCCATTTGCGATGAAATCGGCGCGCCGAATCTGCAAGTGCAGTTCGACATCTATCACTGCCAGATCGTCGAAGGCGATATCGCCGTGAAACTCAAGCGCGACATGAAGCGGCCGAACGCCGGCATCGGGCACATTCAGATTGCGGGCGTGCCGGACCGCAACGAGCCGGATATCGGCGAGCTCAACTATCCGTATCTGTTCGAACTCATCGATTCGCTCGGCTACGACGGTTGGATCGGCTGCGAATACCGGCCGAAAGCAGGTACGTCCGAAGGTCTCGGCTGGCTGAAGCCCTATCTTTGATTCGTGTGATGCGTTCCGGAGCGACGACATGAAAATCCTGATCACGGGCGGCGCGGGCTTTCTGGGCCAGCGGCTCGCCAAGCGGTTGCTTGCGCGTGGCACGCTCGACGGCCAGCCCGGCACCGAGGTGCTGCTGCTCGACGTGGCGCGTCCCGCCGACGCGAGTCTGCTCGCCGACTCGCGCGTGCGCGCCGAAACCGGCGATATCGCGGAGCGCGCGGTGCTGGAACGCTGCATCGACGGCGAGACGCGCGCCGTCTTTCATCTCGCGGCCATCGTCTCCGGTCAGGCCGAAGCGGAGTTCGATCTCGGCATGCGCATCAATCTGGATGCGTCGCGCACGCTGCTGGACGTGTGCCGCGCGTCGGGGCACGCGCCGCGCGTCGTGTTCACGAGCTCGGTCGCGGTGTATGGCGGCGTGCTGCCTGACATCGTGCAGGACGACACGGCGCTGAACCCGCAAACGTCGTATGGAACGCAGAAGGCCATTGCCGAACTGCTGCTCTGCGATTACTCGCGGCGCGGTTTCGTGGATGGCCGCGTGCTGCGGCTGCCGACCATCAGCGTGCGGCCGGGCAAGCCGAACGCGGCGGCATCGTCGTTTGCGAGCGGCATCATTCGCGAGCCGCTGAACGGCGAACGCTCGGTGTGTCCGGTTGACGGCGAAACGCGGCTGTGGCTGCTTTCGCCGAAGAGCGCCGTCGATGCGCTGATCGCCGGCTGCGAGATCGACCGCGGCGAGTTCGGCATGCGGCCGATCATCAATCTGCCGGGCTTGTCGGTGAGCGTGAACGAGATGGTCGCGGCGCTGCGCGAAGTGGCGGGCGACGAGGTCGCGTCGCGCATCGACTGGCAGCGCGACGAGCGCATCGCGAAGATCGTCGCAAGCTGGCCGGGCGCGTGGGATACGTCGCGCGCCCAGCAACTGGGACTGACGGGCGACCGGTCGTTTGCTGACGTGATCCGCGCTTATATCGAGGAAATGCGCGGGTAGCAGGGCAAGTCGGCGAGAGCTCATACGCAAGAATGTCGGGTGATGCCGCCGCCGACCTCTGAGCCTCGTTCGTCGCGCAAACACCCGCAGCCAATTCAAGGAGCGAATAGCTAACGCCATCGCGCCCGGCATCCGCGCACGTGTCACGCTTACATCCTTATTTCCGCGCTACACTTCTCTCTTCAGTGTGACGAAGGCCGCAGTGGATCACGGGCGTCGCACGCCCGTTTCTCCCTCGCTCGCGGCCGGATTGCCGCCTTCGCCGCGCTCGCGGCAAGCGCTTCGGTCACGTCAGAACGCCATCGCGCACGCGGGAGATCCCATGTTGCTCCACCAGCTAGTCGATCGTTTCGGCCCGGCGATCGTTTTCATCAACGTCATGGGCTCCGCGCTCGGGCTGCCCGTGCCTGCCATGCCGACGATGATCATCGTCGGTGCATCCACCGCGCTCATGGCCGTGAACGGCGGAGCGTTCTGGCCGCCGCTCGCGGGCGTGCTGGCCGTCGCCGTGCTGGGCGGCGTGCTCGGCGATCTCGTCTGGTTTCAGGGCGGGCGCAAGTACGGCGACCGCACGCTCAAGACCATCTGCAAGCTGTCGCTCTCGCGCGATACCTGCGTGAAGAAGACCGAACGCTTCTTCGGACGCTGGGGCGTGCGCATTCTGCTGGTCGCGAAGTTCATCCCCGGTCTGTCGCTCGTGTCGGTGCCGCTCGCGGGCGCCATGGGCGTGCGGCTGCGCAGCTTTATCCTGCATGACGGCGCGGGCGTCGCGTTGTGGAGCGCGGTCGGTCTCACCGTCGGCGTGATGTTCGCGGCGGAACTGGAAATGCTCTTCGCGATGATCTCGCGGCTCGGACGCCAGGCGGTCATCGTGGTCGCGGTGCTGCTCGCCGTCTACGTGACCTACCGCTGGTGGCGCCGCCGCGCGCTCATGGCGACGCTGGAGAAAGCGCGCATCAACGTGGACGATCTCTACGCGCTGATGCACGGCAATCCGCTGCCCGTCATCTTCGATATCCGCTCGGCGGAAAAGCGCATGCTCGACCCGTACGTGATTCCGGGCGCGCTCTTCGCGGACGAACGCGAGTTGCAGAAGATCATCGAGAGCTACGACAAGGACCGCAAGCTCGTGATCTATTGCTCGTGCCCGAACGAAGTGTCCGCCGCATGGATGGCGAAGACGCTGCGCAACGCGGGCTTTCGCGATGTCCTTCCGCTTACCGGCGGCCTCGACGCATGGCGGCTCGCCGGCTTCGAAGTGGCGAAGCTGACGGAGTTCGGCGAAATCGTCGCGGCGACGCCGGAGGAAGCGGAGCAAATGGCCAATACGTGCTCGCTGCCGATGGTTCGAGATGCGGCGTCGCCCAACACGCCGTCCGCCAACATAACGTCAGCGCCTCTGCATGAACCCGGCTTACCTCACGGAGATCACGCATGAGCACCACCCCGAACAGCGAACGCGCCACGCAGATGCCGAATGTCGTGGCGTGGAGTCCGGGCATGCCGCCGCCGGACGATTCGGGCACGCCAGCGCAGGCCGCTGCCGCGCCCGAAGCCGAGAGCGCGCCGTTCTCGCCGCTGCAAACGCGGGCGCACCAGATGTTTCCGCGTCTCACCGACGACGAGATCCAGCGCATGTCCCGCTTCGGCAAGGCGGCGCGCTGGCGCGCGGGCGAGTGGATGTTTCGCACCGGCGAAGTCGGGCGCGGCATGGTGGTCATCCTGAAGGGACTCGTGCGCGTCACGCGGCGCGATGCGCTCGGCAAGACGCATATCGTCGTCGAACACGGCGCGGGGCATTTTCTCGCGGAAGTCGCGCAGCTTTCCGGCAAGCCGTGTCTGGTCGACGGCATCGCGGCCGAAGATGTCGAAGGCATCGTGATCCCGCCCGAACGGCTGCGCGCGCTGCTCGTCGCCGAAGCGGAACTGGGCGAGCGCATCATGCGCGCGCTGATCCTGCGGCGCGTCGGCTTGATCGAGAAGGGCAGCGGGCCGGTGTTGCTCGGCCAGGCGGACGACGGCCGGCTCATCTCGCTGCAAGGCTTCTTCCGGCGCAACGGCTATCCGCACACGGTCATCGACGCCAACACGGACCCGGACGCCATCGCGCTCTTGGAGCGCATCTCGGCGTCCACGGCGGATTTTCCGCTCGTCATCTGCCCGGACGGCACGGTGTTGCGCGCGCCCGACGAGAATCAGGTGGCGACGCAGCTCGGCTGGCTGCCGGAGTTCGATGCGAATCACGTCTACGATGTCGCGATCGTCGGCGCGGGGCCGGCCGGTCTTGCGACGGCGGTTTATGCGGCGTCCGAAGGATTGTCGGTGGCCGTGTTCGATTGCCGCGCGCCGGGCGGGCAGGCGGGCGCGAGCTCGCGCATCGAAAACTATCTCGGCTTTCCGACCGGCATCTCCGGTCAGGCGCTTGCGGGGCGGGCGTTCGTGCAGGCGCAGAAGTTCGGCGCGCACATCGCCATTCCGACGCGCATCAAGGCGCTGCATTGCGGCGAGTCGCCCATTCAGATCGAACTGGAAAAAGGCACGCGCGTCGCCACGCAGACAGTCGTGATCGCGTCGGGCGCGGCGTACCGGCGGCCGGCCATCGAAGGGCTGGAGCGTTACGAGGGCCGTGGCACGTACTACTGGGCGTCGCCGGTCGAGGCGAAGCTCTGCAAGAACGCGGACGTCGTGCTGGTCGGCGGCGGCAATTCGGCGGGGCAGGCGGCGGTGTATCTCGCCTCGCACGCGCGCCACGTCGATGTGTTGATTCGCGGCGCGAGCCTCTCGGCGAGCATGTCGCATTATCTGGTCGAGCGCATCGGCTCGTTGCCGAACGTGACGGTACGCACGCATACGCAGATCACCTCGCTGGAAGGCGATGACCGCATGCTCACGGCCATCAACTGCAAGACGCCGGATGGACCGCTGAAGCTGGAATCGCGGCATCTGTTCCTGTTCACCGGCGCGGACCCGAACACCGACTGGCTGCGCGATTGCAGCGTGAATACCGACCCGAAAGGCTTCGTGCTGACCGGCCCCGAGGCGCACGGGGGACGCACCGAAGGCGTGATGGGACTCGAGACGAGCGTGCCGGGCGTGTTCGCCATCGGCGACGTGCGCTCCAGTTCGACCAAGCGCGTGGCGGCGGCCGTGGGCGAAGGCGCGGCGGTGGTCTCGCAGATTCACGCGTTGCTGGCGCAGCGCGAAGTGGAGAGCGTCGCGGGTGCGTGAGTGCTTGGCCGGGCGCGCTCAGGCTTGCGCGGGAAAGCGCAGCGTGAATTCGATCCAGCCGTCCGCCGAGCACTGAGCCGACGCGCTTCCGCCGTGCATCCGCATGATCGCCTGCACGATGGCGAGGCCCAATCCGCTCGATTCGGTCCATTCGCTGCGCGCCGCGTCGCCGCGATAGAAGCGATCGAAAAGCCGCGCGAGTGCTTCGCGCGGAATCGGCGCGCCGCGGTTTCCCACGACGATGCACGCGCCCTCGGCATCCGCATGGCCGGACAGACGCACGACGCTGTCCGGCGTCGCATACCGCACTGCGTTCACCACGACATTGCCGATAGCCCGGCGGCACATGATCGCGTTGGCGTGCATGTCGCCGGTTGCGTCGATATCGAACGTGATGCGGCGTTCTTCCGCAATGCCTTCGAAATACGCTGCGATGCTCTGCAATTCCTCGCGTATGCCGAGACGCTCGCGCTCGATCGCCTGCTCGCCGTGATCCGCTTGCGCGAGAAACAAGATGTTCTGCGCGATGCGCGCGAGCCGCTCCAGTTCTTCGAGATTCGATTCGAGCACGTTGCGATATTCCGGCGCGCTGCGCGCGTGCGCGAGCGTCACTTGCGTCTCGCCGATCAACACGCCGATGGGCGTGCGCAGTTCGTGCGCGAGGTCCGCCGAGAATTGCAGCAAGCGCTCGTAGCCGGTTTCGAGACGGTCGAGCATCGCGTTGAACGACGCGGCGAGGCCCTGCAATTCAGTCGGCGCATGCGCCACGTCGAGACGCGCGGACAGGCGGTGGGGCGTGATCTCGGCGGCCTTGTCGGCCATGAGCTTGAGCGGTCGCAGGCCGCGGCTCGTGGCCCAGTACGCCAGCAACATGGCGATGAGCGCCGCGCCGATCATGTTGACCCACACGCGAACGAGATACGTGGACAGCACGCGCGCTTCCTGCGTCATCACATGCGCCGCGATGATCTCGACCACTTCGCCGCTCTCGCCGATGCGCGCCTGCGCGCCGATCCAGCGCATGCGCACGCCGTCGGCGCGGGCGCCTTCGTACAAATCGTCGAGCCCGATCGCGCGGTTCACCGGCGCGATATGCAGCGGCGGCAGCGGCATATGATCGGGATTGACGTTGATGAACGCCGCCGATCGCGCGCGCCGGAAGATGATCACGTCCTGCCGGTCGCCGAGCATGGTTTCGAAGAGACGCGGGCGCGCTTCGATCTCGTTGATCGTATAGAGATCGTGCAGCAGCGAGCGGAAGTGCTCCACGCGCCCGATCAATTGATAATCGGCGCGCGTGGACAGCGCCGAGTTCGTCGCCTGATACAGCGCCACGCCCACCATGCCGACCACGATCCACACGATGGCCGCGAACGACAGCGCGATGCGCAGCGCAAGCGAGCGCGAGCGCGGAATCAAGCGCCGGTTCAAGCATCCTCCCCGAACGAATAGCCGATGCTGCGCACCGTGTGAATGAGCTTCGGCTCGAATGCGTTGTCGATTTTCGCGCGCAGGCGTTTGACGGCGACATCGACGACATTGGTGTCGCTGTCGAAGTTCATGTCCCACACTTCGGATGCGATGAGCGTGCGCGACAACGCTTCGCCCGGATGCTTGCAGAAGAGATGCAGCAGCGCGAATTCCTTGTTGGTCAACACGATGTCGATGCCCTTGCGCGTGACCTTGCGGCGCAAGACATCCACATGCAGATCGGCGATCTGGAACGTATCGGATTCGCGCATCACGCCGCGACGCAGCAGCGTGCGAATGCGCAAGACAAGCTCGGTGAAGGAAAACGGCTTGACGAGGTAATCGTCCGCGCCCAGTTCGAGTCCGTGAATGCGGTCCGTGACGTGATCGCGCGCCGTGAGAAAAATGACAGGCAAGTCACGTTTCGCGCGTAACGCGGCCATGACCTGCCATCCGTCGATGCCGGGCAGCATGACGTCCAGCACGATCAGTTCGTACGGGTTCGCAAGCGCCTGATGCAGGCCGTCCGTGCCGTTGCGAACGAGGTCCACCTGATAGCCGGACTCGATAAGCCCTTTTTTCAGGTAATCGCCGGTCTTGCGGTCGTCTTCGATCACGAGGATGGTCATGCGCGCGCGCTTCGTTATCAGGTTGACGTGATTCTAACGAGCGTCGGCCGCGTCCCGCCGCAAATGACAAAAACGTCATGGAGACGTCATCGATGGATCAGCGCGGGGCCGTTAGCATGCGTTCCGTGCTCGATCATCAAACCGCGAGGCAATACGTGCAAGAACGAACACTTCGGACGGTCCAGCCGCTTTGGTTGCGCATCACGCATTGGGTGAATGCGTTCGCCATTCTCGTGATGGTGACGAGCGGCTGGCAAATCTATAACGCGTCGCCGATCTTCAAGGCGCTCACGTTCTCGCCCGCCATCACGCTCGGCGGCTGGCTCGGCGGCGCGCTTCAATGGCATTTCGCAGCGATGTGGCTGCTCGTCGCGAACTTCATCGTCTATCTCGCGATGAACGTGGCGACCGGCCGCCTGCGCCGTCGCATGTTTCCGCTGAGCATCAAGAGCGTGCTCGGCGATGCGTTCGCCGCGCTGCGCGGCAAGCTCGGCCACGACGATCTCACGCACTACAACGCGGTGCAGAAGTTCGCGTATCTCGCGGTGCTCGTGGATATCGTCGTCATCATTCTGTCGGGGCTGGTCGTGTGGAAGTCCGTGCAGTTTCCGTGGCTGCGCACGCTCTTGGGCGGCTATGACAACGCCCGCGTCGTGCATTTCTTCGGCATGAGTTTTCTCGTTGCGTTCGTCGTGCTGCACGTGGCGATGGTCGCGCTCGTGCCGCGCTCGCTCGTATTGATGATCAAAGGACGTTGACGCCATGCGCATCAGCAAGAACACACTCGACGCCGAATCCATCATCAAGGACGCAGCGAAGGAACTCAAAGCGCCCGCGCGGCGCCTGTTCGGCAAGCGCATTCTTTCGCTGGGCGGACTCGTCATGCTGTCCGGCTGCAATCTCACCGACGACAAATCCGTGAACGCGATGCTGCGCAAGATTTCGTCGCTGAACGACGACGCGCAGGCGCTGCTCTTCGATCCGAACAAGCTCGCGCCGACCTATCCGGAGTCGATGATCACGCGGCCGTTACCGTTCAACGCGTTCTATGACATCGACGAAGTGCCGGAAGTCGATCCGTCGGCGTACAAGCTCGCAGTCGGCGGTCTTGTGAAAGGCAAGCGCGTGTGGACGCTCGACGAACTTCACGCGATGCCGCAGGAAAGCCAGATCACGCGGCATATCTGCATAGAAGGCTGGAGCGCGATCGGCAAATGGGGCGGCGTGCGCTTCGCGCATTTTCTGGCGCGCGCAGGCGCGGATACGAGCGCGAAGTATGTCGCGTTCCATTGCGCGGACAACTACTCTACGAGCATCGATATGCCGACCGCGCTGCACGCACAGACGCTGCTCACGCTGACGTACGACGGGCAGACCTTGCCGCCGAAGTACGGATTCCCGATGAAGCTGCGCATGCCGACCAAGCTCGGCTACAAGAACCCGAAGCATATCGTCGCGATAACCGCCACGAACGAATACCCCGGCGGCTATTGGGAGAACCAGGGCTACAACTGGTTCGGCGGTTCCTGATCGGACGTTGATTCAACGCTTGTCTTTTGTTCAACCACAAGGAGATTGCATGTCGATTCGCATGAAACTCGGCGTCAGCATCGCGGCGCTCGCATTCACGGCTGGCGCGTTCGCGCAGACGCCTGCCGCCAAGCCCACGCGTATTCGCGGCGATATCGTTGCGCTGTCGGGCGATACGCTTACGGTGCATCGTCGTAGCGGCGATACGGTGAAGGTGACGATCAAGGCCGACACGCCCGTGACGGCGCTCAGGAACATCAAGCTGCAGGACATCAAGCCGGGCGAGTTCGTCGGCACGGCCGCGACGACCGGCACCGACGGCAAGCTGACGGCGACCGAAGTCCTGGTCTTCCCGGAAGCGGCGCGCGGCACGGGCGAGGGGCATTACGCGTGGGACCTGGGCCCGCAAAGCTCGATGACGAACGCGAACGTCGATCAGGTGGTGCAGGGCACGAGCGGGCGTGATCTGAAGCTGTCGTACAAGGGCGGTTCCAGTTCGATCACGGTGCCGGAGAACGTGCCGGTGGTGACGTTCGCGCCTGCTACGCATGATGATTTGAAGCCGGGGAAGAAGGTGTTCGTCGTGGCGAGCCCGGCGGGTGGGGATTATGCGGCGCAGCGGATCGTGGTGGAGAAGGATGGGGTTGTGCCGCCGATGTGAGGGGGGTTGGGCGCACGGATGCCACACACCCGAAAAAAAACCCGGCCAAGGCCGGGTTCAATGTTCCCGCGCCCTTTCGGGCGCGGTCACCTGCAAAACACTTCCGCTTAAGCGGCGAGCAGCGAGCGCAGCACGAACGGCAGAATGCCGCCGTGCTTGTAGTAGTCCACTTCGATCGGCGTATCGATACGCAGCAGCACCGCCACGCGATCTTCCTTGCCGTCCTTGCGGTGAATCACCAGCGTGACTTCCTGCTGCGGCTTGAAGTCGTCGCCCAGGCCTTCGATGTCGTACGTTTCTTCGCCCGTGATGTTGAGCGACTGCACGCTGTCCGAGCCCTTGAACTGCAGCGGCAACACGCCCATGCCGACCAGGTTCGAACGATGGATCCGCTCGAAGCTGCGCGCCACCACGGCCTTCACGCCGAGCAGTTGCGTGCCCTTCGCCGCCCAGTCGCGCGATGAACCCGTGCCGTACTCCTCGCCCGCGAAGACGATGGTCGGCGTGCCTTCGTCGATGTACTTCATCGCGGCGTCGTAGATGGACAGCTGTTCGCCGCTCGGCTGGTGAATCGTCAGGCCGCCTTCCACGCGCGTGCCGTCCGCCTTCGGCGGGATCATCAGGTTCTTGATCCGCACGTTCGCGAACGTGCCGCGCATCATCACGTCGTGGTTGCCGCGGCGCGAGCCGTAGCTGTTGAAGTCGGCCTTCTGCACGCCGTTCGCCTTCAGCCACACGCCCGCCGGCGACGTTTCCTTGATCGAACCCGCCGGGCTGATGTGGTCGGTCGTCACCGAATCGCCGAAGATGCCGAGCGCGCGCGCTTTCGTCACCGCCGGAATCGAATCGGCCGGCTTCATCGAGAAGTCATTGCCGAAGAAGGGCGGCTCCGCGATGTACGTCGACTTCGGCCAGTCATAGACCTGACCGGTTTCGCCCGCGATCTTGCTCCACAGATCGCCTTCCTTCGTGAGCTGCGAGTAGTTCTGGCGGAACGTATCCGCGTCGAGCGCGAACTTGAGCAGCGCGTGAACTTCTTCGCTCGTCGGCCAGATATCGCCCAGGAACACGTCGCGGCCATCCTTGCCCTGGCCGACCGGCTCGGTCATCAGGTCGCGCGTGATGTTGCCGGCAATCGCATAGGCGACGACCAGCGGCGGCGATGCCAGGAAGTTCGCGCGGATGTTCGGGTGAATGCGCGCCTCGAAGTTGCGGTTGCCCGACAGCACGGCCGCGGCGACGATATCGTTCTTCACGATGGCGTCGTTCAGTTCCGGCGTCAGGTCGCCCGCGTTGCCGATACACGTCGTGCAGCCGTAAGCGGCCAGCGTGAAGCCGAGTTGGTCGAGATACGGCAGCAGGTTCGTCTTCGTCAGATAGTCGGTGACGATGCGCGATCCCGGCGCGAGCGACGTCTTGATGTGCGGCGCAACCGTCAGGCCGGCTTCGACGGCCTTCTTCGCGAGCAGGCCGGCGGCGAGCAGCACGCTCGGGTTCGACGTGTTCGTGCACGAGGTGATGGCCGCGATCAGCACGTCGCCGTTCTTCACTTCGATGCCGTCTGCCGTCTTGTAGGTGGCTTGCAGGTCTTCCGGCTTCTTCGCGAAGCCGTTTTCTCCGACCGGCTTCGAGAACAGGTCGGTGAACGTGCTCTTCACGTTGCCGATCTCGATGCGGTCTTGCGGACGCTTCGGACCTGCGAGCGACGGCGCGACCGTCGACAGATCGAGCGTCAGCGTCTTCGTGTATTCGATGTCGCCGGCCTTCGGCACGCCCCACAGGTTCTGCGCCTTGAAGTAGTTCTCGAACGCCGAGATCTCTTCGTCGGTGCGGCCCGTGCCCCGGAAGTAGTCGATGGTCTTCTCATCGACCGGGAAGAAGCCCATGGTCGCGCCGTATTCCGGCGCCATGTTGCCGATGGTCGCGCGGTCCGGCACCGCGATCGACGCCGTGCCTTCGCCGAAGAACTCGACGAACTTGCCGACGACCTTCTCCTTGCGCAGCATTTCAGTGATGGTCAGCACGAGGTCGGTGGCCGTGCAGCCTTCGCGCAGCTTGCCCTTCAGCTCGACGCCGACCACGTCCGGCGTCAGGAAGTACACCGGCTGGCCGAGCATGCCCGCTTCCGCTTCGATGCCGCCCACGCCCCAGCCCACGACGCCGATGCCGTTGATCATCGTCGTGTGGCTGTCGGTGCCGACGAGCGTGTCCGGGTAATAGACGCCGTCCTTCTTGTGGACGCCGCGCGCGAGGTATTCGAGGTTCACCTGGTGCACGATGCCGACGCCCGGCGGCACGACCTTGAACGTGTCGAACGCCTGCATGCCCCACTTCATGAACTGGTAGCGCTCGTTGTTGCGCTGGAATTCCAGCTTCATGTTCAGGTCGAGCGCGTTCGGCTCACGGAAGTGATCGATCTGCACCGAGTGATCGACGACGAGATCCACCGGCACCAGCGGCTCGATGGCCTTCGGGTCCTTGCCCGTGCGCTTCGCCACGCCGCGCATCGCGGCGATGTCGGCGAGCAGCGGCACGCCGGTGAAGTCCTGCAGCACCACGCGCGCGACGACGAACGGAATTTCATCGACGCGGGCCGCGTTCGGCTTCCAGTTCGCGAGCTGCTTGATGTGCTCCTCGCTGATCTTCTTTTCGTCGTAGTTGCGCAGCACGGATTCGAGCACGAGACGAATCGAAACCGGCAGGCGTTGAATGTCGACGTTCAGTGCTTTTCCGAGTTGCGGCAGCGAGTAGTACTTGCCTTTGCCGGAGCCGCTGTCGAATTCCTTGAGCGTATTGTGGAGATTGTGGGCCATGGTTATTTTCCTAGGGCTAAACGAGGAAATAGCTTCGATGCAACGTTTCTGTATGACCGAGTCGATCGACTAAATCACGTACAGATCGACGTATTCATTGACCGGCATTGCTTCCAGCTTTGCCTGGTCCAGCGATACCGCGAGGATCGCCTGCTGTTGCCTGGTGGGAAAGCGCCGCGCGAGGTTCGTCTTGAACTTCTCGACGAGCAGCGGAATGCCGTCCGCGCGGCGGCGCTTGTGTCCGATCGGATACTCGACCGCGATTTCATCGAGCTTCGTGCCGTCGTTGAACTCGACAGTCAGCGCATTCGCGATCGAACGCTTGTCCGGATCGAAATAATCCTTCGTGAATTGGGGGTCTTCCACGCATTCCATCTTCGCGCGCAAGGTGTCGATGCGCGGGTCTTTTGCCACTACATCTTCGTAATCCGCAGCCGTCAGCCGGCCGAAAATCAGCGGCACGGCGATCATGTACTGAATGCAGTGATCGCGGTCAGCCGGATTATCGAGCGGGCCTTTCTTGTCGATGATGCGAATGGCCGCTTCGTGCGTGCGAATGGTGATCTTCGCGATGTCTTCGACGCCCTTGCCGGCATCCTTGAGCTTGTCGTGCAGCGTCATGGCCGCTTCGACCGCCGTTTGCGCATGGAACTCGGCCGGAAACGAAATCTTGAAGAGCACGTTCTCCATCACATACGAGCCATACGGACGCTGGAACTTGAACTCGTTGCCCTTGAAGAGGACATCGTAGAAGCCCCACGTCTTGGCGGTCAGCACGGACGGATAGCCCATTTCGCCGGTCTTCGCGATCAACGCGAGACGCACGGCGCGCGAAGTCGCGTCGCCCGCCGCCCATGACTTGCGCGAGCCGGTATTCGGCGCATGGCGGTACGTGCGCAGCGAGTGGCCGTCCACGAAGGCGAGCGATACCGCGTTGATCAGTTCTTCGCGCGACAGGCCGATCATCTGCCCGACCACCGCCGTCGATGCGACCTTGACGAGCAGCACGTGATCGAGCCCGACCTTGTTGAACGAGTTTTCGAGCGCGATGCAGCCTTGAATCTCGTGCGCCTTGACCATCGCGATCAGGACGTCTTTCATCGCGAGCGGCTTCTTGCCGGTCGCGACCGCGTTGCGCGAGAGCCAGTCCGCGGTGGCGAGAATGCCGCCGAGATTGTCCGACGGATGGCCCCATTCGGCGGCGAGCCACGTGTCGTTGAAGTCGAGCCAGCGGATCATCGCGCCGATGTTGAACGCGGCCTGAACCGGGTCGAGCTGGAATTGGGTGCCCGGCACCTTCGCGCCGTTGGGGACGATCGTGCCGGGCACGATCGGTCCCATCAGCTTGGTGCAGGCGGGGTACGAGAGGGCTTCGAGTCCGCAACCGAGCGTGTCGATCAGGCAGTTGCGCGCGGTTTCCAGCGCAAGGGCGCTGTCGACGTCGTAATCGAGAACGTAGTCGACTATGTCGACGAGTACCTTGTCCGGTTCGGGCCGGACATTGGAGATCGGTGCGGACATCGAGGATTCCTGTATTGAATACTGATGTTGCTTATTCCGCCGGCTTGAGCATCAGCGGGTTCTGCTTCAGCGCTTCCGCCTGCGTGGGCGCCGTGGCGCCGGCAGCCATCTCGGCCGTCATGCACTCGTCGGCAAGGCGCGACGAGTCCTTGTCCGAAAACAGCATCGCCTTCGTCGGAATGACGACGAGATCCATGCCGGTTGCGGCGTCGTGAAAGCGGTCTGCGCCGGTCGTCGTGTCCTGACGCGGCAGCTTGTAGTCCTTCTTGGCCCAGTTCACCGTGACGATGGTGTCACGCTTCATGTCGCCTTTCAGGTAGAAAGCCATGCCGTCCTTGCAGGACCACTTCACTGCGCCGTCGGGGATCGGGTCCGTCTTCGCTGCCGCAGCCGCTTCGGCCTTGGGCTTGCGCTTGATCAGTCGGCGTGCCGGAGCGGGGCGCTTGGCCTTGGCCGCGCTCGATTCGGTTGTCGCGGCGAAGGCGTCGGCACTCACGAACACGCTCGACGTGGCGAGCGTGCCGACGATTGCAGCGATCAGAAGTTTATTCATCGGTGAAACCTTTCAGAAACATTTGGGTTGAGTGGCGGTTGCTGCGCGGATGGGAATCGCCAGAACGCGAATTCCGATCGCGCAGCCCGCTATTTTCGCTTATTTATCGGCACGAACTTCAAATTCTCGGGCCCGGTGTAATTCGCGCTCGGCCGGATGATCTTGTTGTCGATGCGCTGTTCGATGATGTGCGCGCTCCAGCCCGACGTACGCGAGATGACGAAGAGCGGCGTGAACATCGCGGTCGGCACGCCCATCATGTGATACGACACGGCGCTGAACCAGTCGAGGTTCGGGAACATCTTCTTCGCATCCCACATCACGGTCTCTAGGCGTTCCGCGATATCGAAGAGCTTGGTGTTGCCCGCTTCTTTCGACAGCGACTTAGCGACTTCCTTGATGACTTTGTTGCGCGGATCGGAGATCGTATAAACCGGATGCCCGAAGCCGATCACGACTTCCTTGTTCTCGACGCGACGCTTGATGTCGGCTTCCGCTTCGTCGGGCGTCTCATAGCGTGACTGGATTTCGAATGCGACTTCGTTCGCGCCGCCGTGCTTCGGGCCGCGCAGCGCGCCGATGGCACCGGTAATCGCCGAATACATGTCCGAGCCCGTGCCTGCGATCACGCGGCTCGTGAACGTCGATGCGTTGAACTCGTGTTCGGCATACAGATTGAGCGAGACATGCATCGCCTGCACCCATGACTGCGACGGCTCCACGCCATGCAGCAAATGCAGAAAGTGCCCGCCGATGGAGTCGTCATCGGTTTCGACTTCGATACGCTTGCCATTGTGCGAATAGTGGTACCAGTAGAGCAGCATCGAGCCGAGCGAGGCCATCAGCTTGTCGGCGATGTCCCTCGCGCCCGCGATGTTGTGGTCTTCCTTCTCCGGCAAGATCGTGCCGAGTACCGAGACGCCGGTGCGCATCACGTCCATCGGATGCGCGGACGCGGGAATCCATTCGAGCGCGGCCTTCAGGTTCGCGGGCAGGCCGCGCAGCGCCTTCAGCTTCGTCTTGTACGCCTTCAGTTCCGCGACGTTCGGCAGCTTGCCATGCACGAGCAGATAGGCGATTTCCTCGAACTCGGACGTGGTCGCCACATCCAGAATGTCGTAGCCGCGATAGTGCAGATCGTTGCCGGTCTTGCCGACGGTGCACAACGCGGTATTGCCCGCTGTCACGCCCGACAGCGCGACGGATTTCTTCGGCTTGAAACCACCGGCTGCCGGTGCGTCGCTCGATACGGTGTCGCTCATTGCTTCAAGTCTCCTGTGAACGCCCGTCTCGCGGCGTCGTCTCTTTCGCTTGAAACGCGCGCCGGGCTTGCGCTCGCGCCGCGTGACCAAAGGCTCGTGTCAGCTTGCATCAGTTGGCGCCGAAGAGCCGCGCGCATTCGTCGGGCAGCGCGTGTCCGGTCGACTTCGCCCGGCGCAGCACCGACCAGTAATAGCGATAACTCGCGCGGTCGTGCAGCGTGTCGCCGTGACGCGTCGGCCCCCATTGCGCGTGCTGCGCCGCGAGCAGAATCTCGGCGGCCAGCGTGATTTCGTCGGCGCGCGGCGAGAAAGCCTCGACAATCGGGCGAATCTGTTCCGGATGAATGCTCCACATGCGCGTGTAGCCGAACTCGTTGCGGGCGCGCGCGGCATCGTTCGCGACGACCGTCATGTCGCGCACTTCCGTCGACACGTTATGCGACGGCACCTTGCCATGCGCGTGACATGCGGCCGCAATCTCCAGCTTCGCCCGTCGCACGAGCGGATGATCGAACTGACCGGGCGAGCGCATTGCGGTATCCGGAATCGCGCCGTTGTGCGCGGATACGAAGTCCATCAACCCGAAGCTCAGCGACTCGACGCCGGGCAGCGCGGCCAGCCGCAAGACATCCGCGAGCGCGCCATGCGTTTCCACTAGCACATGACAGGCGATAGCCTTCGCGATATCCAACTCGCGCCGCGTGGCCTCGATGAACGCGACCATCTCGGCGGCATCGGAGACGCTGCGGATCTTCGGCAGCATCACATAGGCCGGCGCCTGCTTTGCCTGACGCAGGATGATGCGCACGTCGTCGCGCCACGCGCGATGCTCGAAGTCGTGAATGCGCACGCCGACGCGCCCGAAGCGGTCGTCCTCGCCGCCGACGAACGACGCCACCATCTCCGCATGTTCGGCCTCGTGACCGACCTGCGCGCCGTCCTCGCAATCGAGCGTGATGTCGAACACCGGGCCGAGCTGCGCCTGCAACGCGAGCGACTTCCTGATCAGCTTCTCGCTGCCCGCGTAGTGATCGCAGGGCGGCAGAACTGCCGGTTGCGGCTCGCCGTCAAACAGCACGTCGGCGGGAGTAAGAGCGGGCATTGTCGGCGTCGGGTCCGAAAGAAAAGTGTGTTCGATGCTGCTCGTATGTCTGATTCGGCCGCGCTCGCAGCGGTACGCGAGGTACGCAAGCGCGGCCGGATCAGGCGCGAACCGCGAAGTCCGCGCTGAAGGGAAGCGCGTGCGCTTCCCCGTGCCGCCGTGCTTACTTGCCCAGCAGATGCGCGACGCCGTCGCGCTCTTCGAGCAGTTCGTTCAGCGTGTTGTCCATCTTTTCGCGGGAGAACGCGTCGATCTCCAGGCCTTCCACGCGCTTGTACTCGCCGTTTTCGCAGGTGACCGGCACGCCGTAGATGATGTCTTCCGGAATGCCGTACGAGCCGTCCGACGGAATGCCCATGGTGACCCACTTGCCGTTGGTGCCGAGCACCCAGTCGCGCACGTGGTCGATGGCCGCGTTAGCCGCCGATGCCGCCGACGACAGGCCGCGCGCCTCGATGATCGCCGCGCCGCGCTTGCCGACGGTCGGGATGAACGTGTTGCGGTTCCATTCGTCGTCGTTGATGAGCTTGGTCAGGCTCTCGCCTTCGGCAGTCGCGAAGCGGAAGTCCGGGTACATGGTCGGCGAGTGGTTGCCCCACACGGCGAGCTTTTCGATGGATGCGACCGGCTTGCCCGACTTGGCCGCCAGTTGCGACAGCGCGCGGTTGTGGTCCAGACGCAGCATGGCGGTGAAGTTCTTCTTCGGCAGGTCCGGCGCCGACTTCATCGCGATGTAGGCGTTCGTGTTCGCCGGGTTGCCGACGACCAGCACCTTCACGTCGCGGCTCGCGACTTCGTTCAGCGCCTTGCCCTGAACCGTGAAGATCTCGGCGTTGGCCGAGAGCAGGTCCTTGCGCTCCATGCCCTTCGAACGCGGACGCGCGCCGACGAGCAGCGCGATGTCGGCGTCCTTGAACGCGACCTTCGGATCGTCCGTGACGACGACGCCCGCGAGCAGCGGGAACGCGCAGTCTTCCAGTTCCATCACGACGCCCTTCACGGCGGCTTGCGCTTGCGGCAGATCGAGCAGCTGAAGAATCACGGGCTGGTCTTTGCCGAGCAGATCGCCGTTGGCGATGCGAAACAGCAGCGAGTAGCCGATTTGACCTGCGGCGCCGGTGACGGCAACGCGCTTTGCGGACTTAGCCATTGAAACTCTCCTGGACGGTGCGTGGAACGCTAGGGAAAAACGCCATTTTATGCGCGTTACGCAAAGCGTTGATGATGTCATGCCGGACATGCCGCCCGCGGATTGCTGAGAGCCTTCCGCCACGCGGGCCGCGCGCCGCATGGCTGCGCTTTCCCGCATGGCTGCGTGGCGGCATGACCGTCATGCCATGAATCCTTCTATGAGCGGAAAGTGCGGGACTGCGCGAGGAGGCGCATTTTCGCTAGAGTCTGACGGCAAGCGCCCATTCGAGACGGCGCTGGACGTTGCGAGGCGGTAGACAGGCAGCGGCGCGCGAATCGTGTGGCCGATCGGCGTAAGGCGAAGCGAAAGGGCGTGCCTGGCGGTTGGTGGCGTGGACCCGGCGCGCGCCCGACACTGGCGATTCCGGCGATAACCGCCGAAAAAACCGCGCCGAACGAACGTTTCCGGAAACCCTGCGACGACCCGCAAACCCTTGCTCGACAAGGAGTGTAGGATTGCCCGCAGGCAAAGTCAACACTATCTTATGTCTTATATAAGACATAGAACCTCGCGCGAAAATGTGGACGTGCGACAGGGCTTTGTGTTGAAATGCGCGGCATGAATTCGAACGCGCCAAACTCGGCGGGCACGCCCCCACAGAACGGCAGCGCACAGGCGGGCGAGCCCGCGGGCGCGCCGTCGCCGACGTTTAGCCCGCTGTATCAGCAAATCAAGGCGCTCATCACGCAGGGACTCGAATCCGGCGAATGGAAGCCGGGCGAGATCATCCCGAGCGAGGTCGAGCTCGCGGCCCGCTACAAGGTGAGCCAGGGCACCGTGCGCAAGGCGATCGACGAACTCGCCGCCGACAACCTGCTCGTGCGCCGTCAGGGCAAAGGCACGTTCGTTGCGACGCACAGCGAAGATCGCGTGCAGTTCCGCTTCCTGCGCCTTCTGCCCGACGATGGCGACATTCATCCCCATGTCAGCCGCCTGCTCGAATGCCGACGCCTGCGCGCGCCCGCGGAAATTGCGCGCCAGCTCGATCTCAAGCCCGCCGATCCCGTCGTTCTTATCAAGCGTCTGTTGCAATTCGATGGCGTCACCACGGTCTTCGACGAAATCTGGTTGCCGGGCGCCGTATTCCGCGGGCTGACGGCGGAGCGCCTCGCCGACTACAAAGGCCCGCTCTACGCGATGTTCGAAACCGAGTTCGGCACGCGCATGATTCGCGCGTCGGAGAAGATTCGGGCGGTCGCGGCGGAAGAGCCGGTCGCGCAATTGCTGGATGTGCAGCCGGGCTACCCGCTGTTGTCGGTAGAACGTATTTCGTACACCTACGGCGATCGTCCGGTGGAAGTGCGGCGCGGCTGGTACGTGACGAGCGGCTATTACTATCAGAACGACCTGAGTTGAGCGCGCGGGCTTGGGTCGAGTGGTCCGCCTGGTTGAAAGCCGCCCGGCAAGGGCATTCGAGGGCGCTATTTTCGCGTGGGCGGCAACAGTCTCTTCGGCCGCTTTTCGCTGCGGTGCGGAATGAAAAGGCGCTAAAATCGCGGGTTAGTGTAATAACAAGTTGGGGTCTAGCATGGCTGAAGCCGTAAAAAAACCAAGGCCCGAGTACCGGAACATCGGGCTTGGACAGATCGCGAAGT